>JBEBGT010000075.1:0-10739 GCA_040081365.1 Candidatus Eiseniibacteriota bacterium
TGTTGATGACACTACGAGGAGCAGGCCATGCCAGCTCCGCCGCGATTCATGGGCAGCCGGCCCTTGCAGGCCACGGGCTCATGAATAGGTCGGGCTAGCCCCGCGCACCCACGCCGTTCTCCGAACGCCGGTCGCTCGAGCCACTCGAGCGGCCGGCGTTCCCGCATTCCGGGGATGGCCGCGCCAGGCCCCCGGGATCGGGCCGACGGCACGCCCCCGCGACTCCGCGGAATAACGCGCCGGCGCCGGGCGTAGGAGTGGGCATGAGCGCTCACTCGTGTCACCAACGCGGCGTCACCCGGAAACAGTTCCCGCTGTCACCGGGTGACACTTTCGAGCCGCGCGCCACACGCGCGCGCCGGCGCACACCGCGCTCGCACGCAGCTTCCACGCGGGCGGAGCGCGGGTCACGGCGCTGGTGTCGCCGGGGCACGAGCAACGGCACGCGAGTTGCTGTGTATCGGCAGCGGCTCCGGGTTCGGGAGTTCCGCTCATGAAGGGCCGCATCGCCGCAGTTCGTGAAGTCGCTCGGGATCCGCGTGGGTATCAGGTCGTCGCCCTGGGCACGTTGCTCGTCGTGGGTGTCTCCCGGTTCGGATTCGATGTGGGGTGGTTGCAGGTCGCGGTCACCCTGATGAGCGCGCTCGCCGCGCAAGGGCTCCTGACGGCATGGCGCCGGGGGCCTGGGTGGGGATCGGCCGAAAGCATGGGCCGGCCGGTCCCCGCGGTGGCGCACACCTCGCCGCCGCCGTTCGTGGCTGCCCCCGAAGGACTGAGCGCCCTCATCAGCGGACTGTCGCTGTGCCTGCTGTTGCGCGCGCGGCACCCCGCGTGGCTGGCGCTCGCGGCCTTGCTCGCCGTGGGCACCAAGTTCGCGTTGCGTGTGCCGCGCGCCGACGGCCGCGGAACCAAGCACGTGCTGAACCCCACCAACAGCGCCATCGTGTTGTTGCTGCTGGCCGGCGCGCCGGTCTGGGTGTCGCCCGCCCAATGGGGACACCACCTGCCGCTCGCGCTGGGGGTGGCCGGCTTCGGCAGCCTGGTCGTGCACCGCTCGGCGCGCAGTGACGTGACGCTGGCGTTCCTCGCCGCCTGGGCCGCCGTGCTGTTCGGCCGCGCCGCACTCGTGGGCCAGCCGTGGGTCGCACCGCTCCACCAGATCGAGAACGGCTCCGTGGCGCTGTTCGCGTTCCACATGATCAGCGACCCCAAGACCACTCCCGACTCGCGCGCCGGCCGCATCGTGTTCGCGTGCCTCGTGGCGCTGGGTGCGGGCTTCGTGCAGTACGGGCTCTATCGCACGAACGGGCTGCTGTGGTCGCTCGTGGCGTGCTCGTTGTTCGTCCCGCTCATCGACCGCGTGCTCCCGGGCCGCGGCTTCGAATGGTCCGCGCCAGGGACCGGCACCCACAAGTCGAAGGAGGTTCGTCATGCGTCACTGGAGCCGGTTGCTCCTGTGCCTGTGGCTGGCGGTGTGCACACCGCTTAGCACCGCGCACGCCTTTTGCGGTTTTTACGTCGCCAGCGGAGAATCCAAGCTGTTCAATCATCGCTCGCAGGTGGTGCTCGTGCGTGACGGCGACCGCACCGTGCTCACGCTGGCCAGCGACTACGAGGGCGACCCGCGCGAGTTCGCTCTGGTCGTGCCGGTGCCGGTGGTGCTGCAGCGCGGGCAGATCCACGTGGGGGATTCGTCGCTGGTGGCCAAGCTCGACGCCTATTCCGCACCGCGGCTGGTGGAGTACCACGACCCCGATCCGTGCCCGGACGAGATGGCCGTGCGGCGCAACGGCTCCTGGGGGATCGCGCAGACGCTCTCACTCAAGGCCAGCGCACTGCCGATGGCCGAGCGCTTGGAGTCCGTCCGCATCGAGGCCCGCTACGAAGTCGACGAGTACAACGTGCTCATCCTGAGCGCCGACGACAGCGGGGCACTGCTGCGCTGGCTGGAAGCACATCACTACCGTGTTCCCATGCAGGCCGCGCGCGTGGTGGACAGCTACCTGAAGCAGGGCATGAAGTTCTTCGTCGCCAAGGTCGACATGCGCCGCCGTGCGGCCGCCGGCCTGCAGCAGTTGCGTCCGCTGCAGATCGCGTACGACTCGCCGCGCTTCATGCTGCCCGTGCGGCTCGGCATGGTGAACGCCAACGGCCCACAGGAACTGTTCGTGTACGCCATCACGCGCCAGGGCCGCGTGGAACCCGTGAACTACCGCAGCCTGAAGACGCCCGAAGCGGTCGAGGTCCCGGCATTCGTGAGGGGCGACTTCTCCAACGTCTGGCGTGCGGCCTTCGACCAGCTCGTGCAACAGAACGGCATGGGCGTCGTGTACACGGAGTACGCCTGGGACATGACGTGGTGCGACCCGTGCCCCTCGCCCGCACTGTCGCGCGCGGAACAGCGCGCGCTCGGCGTGTGGTGGCTCGACGAGCCCGGCCCCACCGTGTTCGTGACGCGGCTACACGCGCGCTACGACCGCGCGTCATTCCCCGAGGACCTGGTGCTGCAGGTCACGGCCGATCGCACGAACTTCCAGTCGCGCATCGTCGTGCGCAACGAGTGGACGGGCGAGGCGCGGTGCGAACAGGCCAACGCCTACCGGCTCGGCCTGCCCGCGCGCCGGCACCAGCAGGCGGTGGCACTCGCGCAGCTCACCGGCTGGCCGCTCGCCGACGTGCGCAGGCGCATGCAGCTCGATGCGGCGTGGCGGCACGCGGGTGAACCGCTCAAGCCTTACAAGCCGGTGGCGTGGTGGGACCGACTCTGGAAGTGATGCGGGACGAACCGGAGCCGCGGCCCCCGAAGCAGGCCGCGGCTCTCCGCACGGACCGGCGTGACCGGCGTCAGCGCAGACGCACGACGCGCCGCATGGCCCGGTGCTCAGCCGCGCGCACTTCCACGAAGCAGACGCCCGGCCCCGTGTCGCCCCACGGGATGACCAGCGTGTGCTCGCCAGCGGCGAACGTGGCGCCGGATGCGAGCGCGCGAACCGGCCGGCCCTGCAGATCGAACACCGTGGCCGTGACGCGCGCGGTGGCAGCCAGCGCGAACTTCACGCGCGAGCCGACCACCGCGGTGATCGCCAGCGCGGGCAGCGCGGCGTGACCGCCGGGGTCCACGCCGAGGGTGCCGCTCGTCAGGTCCACGATGACGTCCGGCTGCAGTTTGGCGGGCTCCAACAGCCCCACGTGATCCGTGGCTCGCGAATAGACCGCATACACGTGGCCGCTCGGGAGCGACAGCGTGTCCAGCACCGCCGCGGGCCCGCTCGCCGCCAGCGCGTAGGGCGCGCCGTCGGCCGAAACGAACAGGTCGATCGTGCCCACGCCCGAACCCAGCCCGTCGTCGCTCGACAGCGCGAGCGCGTAGTCGTCGCCCCCCTGCGGCAGGACGGGTGGCACGACCTGGCTCGTGGGCGCATGCGTGTCGAGCGTGTTCTGGGCCGGGCCCGTCACGAGTGGGACGTTCTGGTCGAACCGGATGCTCGCGGTCGTGCTGACCACGGCGCCCTCCTCGGCGTCCGCACGTGCGCGGATGCTGAAGGTGATGAAGCCCTGGCCGCGCCCGCTGGTATCGTTCGGCGGCAGGAAGCCGACGAGCGGGTCCGTGGGCGGCTGGCGGTTCACGTCGAGCGTGGTGAACGTGAACGTGGCGAGCCGCGAGACCGGGTCGATGCCCGCGGTGTACTGCACGTAGAGGCCGAGATCGGAGTAGAAGATGCCACCGTTGTCGAAGACCGTGCGGTTCGCTGGCACCGCGATGGAGTGGCCGGCAATGCCCCCGAAGCCCGCGTTCCCGAGTCGGAACGAGGCCACATCGAGACTCGCGTCGATGGGCACCGAAACACGCGCGACCTGGGCAGGCGCTGCTCCCACGCCCGCGAGATTCTCGAAATCGACGCGGTAGTTGAGGACCGCGGTGCCGGACACCCAGTGTTCGGGCCCGTGCCCCGCAGGCCCGGTGGTCGCATTCACGGCCAGCACAGGCCGCGGCAGGATGACCGCGAGGCCGGACAGGATGACGCCCATGAGGGCACGGCGGGCTGGACGCGGAACACGGCTGGAGATCGGCATGGGAACACCCCCGGACGGATGAAAGGGAGACCGCTGCACGGGGGGTCAGGTCTCGCGGACGATGGACGATGCTAACGAAGCTCACCCCCTGCCGGATATGGGAAATGTCGCGCCCCGGCACGCCCCGTGACGGCCTGCACACCGCCTTCCGCGCTTGCACCCCCCGCCCCGGCCCCGTAGGCTCCCGGCCTTCGCGCCCTCTGTGGGCGCGCCCAAAGCCCAGGACCGGGCTTTCGTCATCGTTCAAGGAGATCGAGATGCGCCACCGTCTTCGCTTCGCCCTGCCGCTGCTGGCCGCGTTGCTCGCGGCGAGCGTGGCCGTGGCCGAGCCCATCGGATCGCACTGGGAGTTCACGCCGTTCGGCGGCTTCACCATGTTCGACGGCAAGATGCGGTTCCCGGCCAGCAACCTGCCGGTGACCGACGACCTGCACGTGGGCGCGCGGGTGGGCTGGCAGTCCAAGTCTTGGATCGGCCTTGAGGCGGCGGGCGGCTTCTCGCCCACGGCGGAAGACATCGCGAACGGCCGTGACTTCGACTGGATGCACGCGAGTGGCAACCTGGTGCTGTCGCCGGCGCGCGGCCGCTGGGGCGGACCGTTCGCGTTCGTGGGTGGCGGCTGGACGCAGGGCAAGCCCTCGAACGCCGACGGCACGTCCACCGGCACGATCGAGTTCGGCGGCGGCATCAAGCTGTGGATGACCGACAACGTCGGCCTGCGCTTCGAGGCCCGCGACGTGTCGTTCAAGCCGCTCAACAACACCGCGGCTTCCGACCACCTGCACAACGTGATCCTGGGCGCCGGCCTGACGTTCGCGATCGGCGCCACGCCGCGCGACACCGATGCCGACGGCGTGCCGGACAAGAAGGACAAGTGCCCGGCCACGCCCAAGGGCGCGAAGGTCGATGCGACCGGCTGCCCGCTCGACACCGACGGTGACGGCGTGTACGACGGCCTCGACCAGTGCGAAGGCACGCCGAAGGGCGCCACGGTCGACGCGAAGGGCTGTCCGAGCGACGCCGATGCCGATGGCGTGTTCGACGGCATCGACAGCTGCCCCGACACGCCCAAGGGCGCGACGGTGGACGCCAAGGGCTGCCCGAGCGACTCCGACGGCGATGGCGTGCTCGATGGGCTGGATCAGTGCCCGAGCACCCCGAAGGGCGCCGTGGTGGACGAGAAGGGCTGTCCCAAGGATTCCGACGGCGACGGTGTGTTCGACGGCCTCGACCAGTGCGCGGACACGCCCGCGGGCCTGAAGGTCGACGCGGCCGGTTGCCCGATCGAAGTCACGGAGCGCGAGACGGAGCTGCTGGACACCGGCATGATCCGCCTGCAGAACGTGAACTTCGAGACGAACAAGGCGGACATCCTGCCCGAGAGCTACCCGACCCTCGACGCCGTGGGCATGCTGCTCACCAAGTGGCCGCAGTTGAAGCTCGAGATCGGTGGCCACACGGACGCGCGTGGTTCGGCGATCAAGAACCAGAAGTTGTCCGAGGCTCGCGCCGAGTCCGTGCGCGCCTACCTCACGGGCAAGTTCACGACGCTCGACCCGGCCGCGTTCACGGTGAAGGGCTACGGCAAGACCAAGCCGGTGGCTCCGAACACCAACGAACTCAACTGGGCCAAGAACCGCCGCGTCGAGTTCGTGGTCATGAACAAGGACGTGCTCAAGAAGGAGATCGAACGCCGCCGCCTGCTGAAGGCGAACGAAGGCGCCGCTCCGGATTCCACGAAGAACTAGCCGTAACGGCAGCACGCCTCACCGACGCCCCGGCCTCAACGCCGGGGCGTCGTCGTTTTCGCGTACCGGCTTGCACGCCGCGGCGCCGCCGTGCAGTCTGCGCCCCATGTCGATCGAGACCGAGCAGGACCTGTTGGGCATGCGCGCCGCGGGCGCGGTCGTACGCGATGCGCTGGCCGCCATGCGCGCGGCGGTCGCCGCGGGCGTGACCACGGCCGAACTCGATGCCGTCGCGGGCCGGGTGTTCCAGGCCGCCGGGGCACGTTCGGCACCGCAACTCGTCTACGAGTTCCCCGGCATCACCTGCATCTCGGTGAACGACGAGATCGTGCACGGCATCCCGTCGCGCAAGCGCCGGCTCGCCGAGGGCGACATGGTGAAGCTCGACGTCACCGCCGAGCTCCACGGCTACATGGCCGACGCTGCCATCACGGTGGGGGTGGGCCGTATGTCCGAGACCGCCAAACGCCTCATGCTGTGCGCCGAGCAGGCGTTCAAGAAGGGCCTGCGCGAGATCCGTGCCGGCCGGCGAGCCATCGACGTGGGCCGTGCGGTGCAAGACGAAGTCACGCGGAAGGGCTACTCGGTGGTGAAGTTGCTGCAGGGGCACGGCATCGGGCACACGATCCACGAGGAGCCCATGATCCCGAACTGGCCCGACCCCGAAGCCACCGGCTGGCTCACGGACGGCCTCGTGATCACGCTCGAGCCCATCATCGCCGCCGGCGACGGCGAGATGTTCGAGGCCGACGATGGCTGGACGATCCGCACGCGCGACGGCTCACTTGCGGCCCACTACGAACACACCATGATCGTCACGCAGGGCGCGCCGCGGCTGCTGACGGCGGCCTGAGCGGCCGCCGGCAGCGGTCCGGCGCTCACACCGCTTCCCAGCGCCGCGCCAACTGGCGCGCCAGCACCAGGAACAGCGCGCTGAACCCCAGCAGCATCGCCACCTGCGGCACGAGCGAAGCCAGCGGCTGCTCGCGCCAGAACACCTTCAGGTAGCCGTCGAGCGCCCAGGCGTTGAACCCGACGAGCGAGAACTTCTGCAGCGACTCGCTCATGAGGAAGCGCGGGAACATGCTGCCGCCGATCGCATTGAGCGACAACACCAGCAGGTTGGCGAGCCCCGACAACTGCTGGCGCGTGCGCGACAACGTGGCCAGCACCAGCCCGAACGCGGCGGCCGCGCTGGCCGTGCACACGGTCATGATCGCGAACCCGGCCAGATGCTCGAGCAGCGGCAGATGGAACACGAGCATGCCCCACGTGAACATGACCGTGATCTGCAGCACGCCCAGGGACGTGATGTACAGCCACTTCGCGACAAGCAGCTTGCCCATGCCGAGCCCGGTGGTGAGCACGCGCTCGAGCGTGCCCGACTCGGTCTCCTCGATGAGCACACCGCCCGCGCTCGCCGCCGAGAACATGATGAACATGACCGCGACGCCCGCCGCGTAGAACGCCACCATCGGGTTGTCGCGCTTCGTGCCCAACAGCGCCCGCGACTCGATGCGCAGCGGCAACAGGAGCGATTCCGCTTCGCCGTCGTCACCACTGGCCGCACCCGCCTCGGCCGTGTCCGGAACACTGCGCCCGAGCAGGCCCGTGCTGCGCAACGCCGCACGCTGCAGGAGCCCGCCCACCACGCGCGAGGCCACCGGATCGCTGGGATCGTAAAGCACGAGCGCCCGGGCGCGGTCGGCCGTGAACGACATGATCGACGTGTCGATGCCCGCCGGCAGCACCAGCGCCACCGACACGTCGCCCGTCTTCACCATGTCCTCGACGATCGCCCGCGTGAACGGCGCGGGCACCCGCGGCTTCTGGCCCCGGGTGTGCGTAAGCACGCGCAGGCTGGAGTCCGCCTGCAGGGCCGCGATCAACGCGCGGCTGCGCTCGGTGACCGATTCGTCGGCCACCGCCACGACCACGCGGCTCGTGCCCGTGACGCTGTTGCCCTTGGGCCCGAAGATCACCGCGAAGATCGAGAAGAACGCGATGGGCACCACGAACGCCAGCACCTGTGCGCCGCGGTCCCGCCGCAGCTGCTTCCACGAGTTCGCGATCAGCATGCCGATCATTCGCGCAGCTCCTTCCCGGTGAGAGCGAGGAACACCGTCTGTAGTGACGCACTGCGCACCTCGAGGTCGCGCACGCCCAGCCCCAGCGCGGTGAGCCGGGCCAACAGGCCCGGCAGCTCGCCGGCGACGTCCGAGATCGTGGCGCTCAGGGCCGCGCCGGCGTTCTCGAGTGTGAAGCCCTCGGGCGCGCGGCTCACCGCGCGGTCGAGCGACAATCGCACGCGCCGACCCGAGAGCCCGGCCTGGCGCACCAATTCGCTCAGCGTGCCGCTGGCGATCGCGTGGCCGTGATCCACGATCACGATGCGTTCGCACCGCGCTTCGGCCTCTTCCAGGTAGTGCGTGGTGAGCAACAGCGCGGTGCCGGTGGCCCGTAGCGCACCGAGCATGTCGTAGATGAGTTCGCGGCTCTGCGGGTCCACGGCCACCGTGGGCTCGTCGAGCAGCACGAGCTTGGGCTCGTGCAGCACGCCACACGCCAGGTTCAGCCGGCGCTTCATGCCGCCCGAGAACTCACGCACCGGCGACTTGGCGCGCTCGGCGAGCCCGGTCCATTCCAAGGCCCACGACGCGCGCTCGCGCAACCGCTTCCCCGTGAGCCCGTTCATGCGGCCGAAGGCCTCGAGGTTCTCGCGCGCGGTGAGCAGCGGGTAGAGCGCGTTCTCCTGCGGCACCACGCCGAGCGCCGGCCGGCGCTGGCCCGTGGCAAGCACCTGCCCGAACAGCGCCACCGAACCGCCGTCCAGACGCACGCGCCCGGCGATGGCGCGGATGAGCGTGGTCTTGCCGGCGCCGTTCGGCCCCAACAACCCCAGCATCTCGCCGCCGTCGAGCGCGAGCGACAATCCCGCCAGCGCGCACGTCGACCCGAACGACTTGCGGGCCTCGCGGATCTGCAATGCGACCATGATCCCTCCCCCGAGCCGGGAGACTCTGCCGCCCGGGACGGCCCGCCGGTTCACCCGCGCACCCCGAACGGCGGTCCCGGGGTCCGGCCGGGGTGCACCCGAACGGGGCCACCGGCACGCCCAGCATCGAATGACAACGACTTAGCCGGAATGCCAAGCCGCCGGGCGGTCGCGCGCTCACGATGAACGGTCGTGAAACGTGTCTGAACGGCCGATGAATGGAGCGTGTTCTCTTGTCGCACCTCGTCCCCAGGGCCTACCTTCGGCGCGTGCAGGTTCGACGCGCCCAAGAGGGGCGGGAGGACCGGGCTCCGCGGTGACTCCTCGCGCCGTGCCACGCGCGAGATCCGGGTCGCCGCATCCATCCGCAGATCCACAGGAGGTGGTTCCATGCGACAGTTGTTCTCGCGCGTGATGAGCGCCGCGGCGGCGCCGCGCTTCGGCGTCATCCGGTTCGCCGCACTGGCCGTGACGTTGGCATGCTTCGCCAGCGCACCCGTCCACGCCGATGACCACACGTGGTCGATGTCCGTGCTCGGCGGTTACTCGCAGTTCTCGAACAACCTGTTCTATCCCGCCGACTCGCTCGCGGATGCGCCCGTCGTGGGCCTGCGCCTGAGCCGCAAGCTCGGCAGCTACTGGGCCATCGAAGGCGCCGGCAGCTATGGCTCGACGCATGGCGTGCAGCGCTCCGGCGGCGACGGTCCCGATGTCACCATGATGAACGTGTCGGGCTCGCTGCTGGGCCAGCTGTCCGCGCCCAACCGCTTCGGCATGCTCTACCTGCTCGGCGGCTTCGGATACACGCAGTACGACTCGGACGCCGCGCCGGACGACCTGCACTACGGCGTGCTCGAAGCGGCGGTGGGCTGGAAGAAGCCGCTCAACGACGCCCTCTCGCTGCGCATCGAGGCGCGCAACCTGCTCAATCTGCCCGACAAGGACTACGTCTCGGCCAACAAGTCCGACCAGCAGTACTGGGCGGGCCTCGAGTGGGGCTGGGGCGGCAAACCGGTCGACACCGACGGCGACGGCGTCTCCGACAAGAAGGACAAGTGCCCCGGCACGCCGCGTGGCGCCACGGTCGGCCTCACGGGCTGCCCGACCGACTCCGACGGCGACGGTGTGTGGGACGGCCTCGACGCGTGCGCGAACACGCCGAAGGGTGCCAAGGTCGATGCGAAGGGCTGCCCCACGGACTCCGATGGCGACGGTGTGTTCGATGGGCTGGACCAGTGCCCCGACACACCGAAGGGCGCCACGGTCGACGCCGTGGGTTGCCCGGTCGATTCCGATGGCGACGGTGTGTTCGACGGCCTCGACCAGTGCCCGTCGACGCCCAAGGGCGCCACGGTGGATGCGAGCGGTTGCCCCAAGGATTCCGACGGTGACGGTGTGCCGGACGGCCTCGACCAGTGCCCCAGCACGGCGGCGGGCCTCAAGGTCGACGCGAACGGCTGTCCGATCGAGGTCACGGAGAAGGAGACCGAGCTGCTCGACACCGGCATGATCCGGCTCCAGAACGTGAACTTCGAGACCGGCAAGGCCGAGCTCCTGGAAGACAGCTACGCGCCGCTCGACGAGGTCGGCTCGATCCTCGTGAAGTGGCCGCAGCTCAAGATCGAGATCGGCGGCCACACCGACGCGCGCGGCACCGACGCCAAGAACCAGGTGCTGTCGGAGGCGCGTGCGGAGTCGGTGAAGGCCTATCTCACCAGCCGCTTCTCGGGCATCGACGCCAGCCAGCTCACCACCAAGGGCTACGGCGAATCGAAGCCGTTGGCGAAGAACACCACCGCGCTCAACATGGCGAAGAACCGCCGCGTCGAGTTCAAGGTGCTCAACCGCGATGCGCTCAAGAAGGAGATCGAGCGCCGCAAGATGCTGCAGAAGTAACGTCGCGCTCACACGCGGCACGGCCG
>JBEBGT010000556.1:0-2848 GCA_040081365.1 Candidatus Eiseniibacteriota bacterium
CCGTGAGCCTGTGGTGCATGGGCGTCAACCAGCACGTGCGCGGCACGTGGATGAACAACCTCATCACCGACCTGCACCTCATCACCGGCAAGATCTGCCGGCCAGGGTCGAATCCCCTGAGCCTCACCGGGCAGCCGAGCGCCTGTGGCACCGCTCGCGAGGTGGGCACGTCGAACAACCGGCTGCCGGCCGACATGGTCGTGACCAACCCCGAGCACCGCGCCGAGGCCGAGCGGATCTGGAAGTTGCCGGCCGGAACGATTCCGGCGACGCCCGGCTATCACGCGGTGGACTTGTTCCGGGCCCTCAAACGTGGCGACGTCAAGGCGCTGTGGATCCAGACCACCAACCCGTGGGTCACGCTGCCCAACCGGTCGCGCTTCGACCGCACGCCCGACGACGGACGCTTCATCGTGGTGAGCGACATCTACCCGACGCCCACGACCGCGATGGCCGACCTCATACTTCCAGCTGCGGCGTGGGTCGAGCGTGAAGGTGTGTACGGCAACACCGAGCGCCGCACGCAGCAGTGGAACAAGATGGTCGACCCGCCGGGCGAAGCGCGCGAAGACGCCTGGCAGGTCATCGAGGTGGCGAAGCGCATGGGCATGGGCCACCTCTTCCCTTGGCCCGACGACAACTGGCACGAGCCGATGTTCGAGGAGTACCGCTCGTTCGGGCTCGGGCACGGCAAGGACCTCGCGAGTTACCAGCAGCTGAAGAGCACGCGCGGGATGTTGTGGCCGGTGGTGAACGGGAAGGAGACGCCGTACCGCTACACCGCCGGCTACGATCCGTACGTGACGAAGGCCACCGGCGCGCACTTCTACAAGGCCGTCGGCTACGGCGAGAAGGCAGCGTTCTTCCTGCGGCCGTACCATCCGCCCGCCGAGTCACCCGATGCGGAGTATCCGCTGTGGCTCTCGACCGGACGCGTGCTGGAGCACTGGCACAGCGGCTCGATGACCCGCCGCATTCCGCAGCTCCATCAGGCGGTACCCTCCGCATACGTGGAGATGAACCGCGCCGACGCCGACCAGTTCGGCGTGAAGAAAGGCGACCGGGTGAAGGTGGTGAGCCGCCGCGGCAGCCTCGAGCTGCCAGTGGAGGTGGACGGCCGCGGACGCCCGCCGCGCGGCACGCTCTTCGTGCCGTTCTTCGACGAGTCGTTGCTCATCAACCTGGTGACGCTCGACGCCATGGACAACATCAGCAAGCAGCCGGACTACAAGAAATGCGCCGTGCGCCTCGAACGCGTATAGCCGCGGCCCTGGCCGCGTGCGCCTGTCTGGCGGCCCTGGCGGTCGCGTGCGGGCCGGCGGCGCCGGCCGAGGCGGTGGCGCGGTCGACCGGTGCACGCGCGGCCGGACGCGCCTACGACGGCGCGCCTCCGACGATTCCGCACGATGCCGCGATTGGCTCGTGCGTCACTTGTCACGACGCGGACGGCGCCGCGATCGCCGGCGTGGGCGTGGCCCCCGCCTCGCCGCACGGCGACGGCCCGGCGACCGGCGCGCTGCGGCGCTGCCGGCAGTGTCACGTGCCGGCCACGACGTCCACGCTGCTCGTGGCCTCGAGCTTCACGGGGCTGCCGCAAGGGCCCTGGAAGGGAAGCCGGGCCACCGTTGGAGCGCCGCCACGAATCCCCCATCCACTGCAGATGCGCGGCGAATGCCTCGCGTGCCATGCCGGGCCCGGCGCGCGCGTGGAGGTTCGCACCTCCCATCCTGAACGCGTGCGGTGCCGGCAGTGTCACGTGCCTGACGTGGCGGGTCCCTGAGCGGCGAACCCGCGCGCCGCCGCGCCTGCGTATGACGATGATCATGGCCTGTGGGCGCTGGTGTTGCCACAGTCGAATCATGAGCCGCGCCGTCCGATTCCCCGATCTGCTGTGCCTGCCCTGTCTCCCGGCACGTCGCCGCGCCTGGCGGCGGTGGGTGACGGCGGCTGTGGCGGGCATGCTCACGGCGACGGTGTCGACCGCCGGAGCGCAACCGTCGCCGGTGCCGGCTGCGACCGCACCACCGACGCCGACGTGGCGCGCCTCCGCCACCAACGTCATGCGCCTCGAGTCGTGGCGCTATTTCGAGCCGCGGCCGGGCGGCGGCGATCCCGACTACACCTTCCTGGCCGACCGTCTGCGGGTGGACGTGCGCGGTCACTGGGCGCGAGTTGATCTCACGCTCGCGGGCCAGTACGTGGGCATGGCGGGCCTGCCCGATCGTGCCGCGGGGCCAGGGGCGCTCGGCACCGGGGGGCTCTATTTCGACCAGGGCAGCCGCGCATCGAACGCGAGCCAGATCTACCTGCGCTTTGCCAACCTGCGCTTCCCGGCCGTGGCCAGGGGCGTCGACCTCCAGATCGGGCGCATGGGCTATCTCTCCGGCTCGGAAGCGCCGAGCGGCGTCCCCAAGATCGAAACAGTGAAGCGTCAGCGCCTCGACGCGCGCCTGGTCGGTGAGTTCGAGTGGTCGATTTACCAGCGCGCATTCGACGGCGTGCGCGTGGACGTGATGCGGCCGCGCTGGCGTGCCACCGGCGTGGCGTTCATGCCCACGCAGGGCGGTTTCGCACGCGCGGCCAGCACCACGATGCGCGAGGTCGTGGTGGCGGGCGCCACGCTCAGTTCCCGGCCGACGAGTGCGCCCGGACGCAAGACGCAGGTGCAGGCCTTCGGCTGGCAGTACCACGATGCCCGCAACGTGACCCAGCGCCCAGACAACACCGGGCGGACCTCGCCCGGCGTGGACATCGACGTCAGCACGATCGGCGCGACGCTGCTCGGCGCCTATCCGATCGGCCCAGGGGAGGCCGATGTGTTCGCGTGGGGCGTCGCGCAGGCGGGGCA
>JBEBGT010000076.1:0-10710 GCA_040081365.1 Candidatus Eiseniibacteriota bacterium
GCCCATGCGGTCGAAGGTCCGGGACGTCACGGGCGATTCCCGCTCGCTTCCGCCGTGGGCAGCTGGGGTTCCAGCAGCCACGTGCCGGCGACGACGCTGGCGATGCCGCGCGCCGGACTCGCATGCGACAGGTCGAGCTTCAGGAACGTGATGCGGTCGCGCGTGGGTTCCAGCGTCACGAAGCCATGGCCGGTCTGCGACCAGCCTTCGCCGATCAGCGCCAGGTCCAGCACCTGCTCGCGCGGTTCGATGAGCCCGTGGAACAGCTCGAAGGTGGCACCGTGCAGCATGGCCGCACGCTGGGTGCTGTCGATCGCGGCCGCGGCGCGCGTGCCGTCCTCGAACACGATCGCCACGCTGTCGACGCGGCCCGCGAGCGGACCGCCCGTGAGCACGAGGTCGAGTTCCGTGCGCTGGCGACCGGCGAAGTCCTTCTGCAGCACGCCGAGCCGGGCGCGCTGCGCGTCGAGCATGCGCTCCATCAAGTCCAGCTCACTCTCGAGAGCGGCGAGGTCCGAGACGCTGGCGAACAGTCCGGCCCGCTCGCGGGCGTCGAGATTCACCTGCACGGAGTCCTTGCCCGCGGCGACTTCGCTGAGCAACTGGCGATAGAGCAGGAAGCGCGGATCGAGTTCGCCGGCGCCCGCCGCGCTCTCGCGCGACTCCTGGCGCAACCGGTCGAAGCGCGCGCGGATGAAGTCGCGATTGGCCTTCAAGAAGCGCAACGTCGGGATGCGCTCCTTCTGCGGCCGTTCGCGCTCGATGCGCACGGTGGTCACGGTGGCATCCTGTGCGCGCGCGACCGGCGCGAGCAGCAGTCCGGCCAGGCTCAGCGCGGCAAACAGACGAGAGGTGCGAGGCGTCATGATCAGCCCCTCCACGTGCGCTGCACCTTGCCGTCGGTGGCATCCACCACCACGAACAGCGAAGGCGCGCCGGGGGCGCTGTACACGAACGTCCACGTGGTCACGTCGGGGTCGTCCTCGGAGAAGGCACCGCGCATGAGCAGCATGGTCACGAGCCGGCCGCCGAACTCCTGGCGGAACGCGCCGCCACCGCCCGATTCGGCCGAGGCTAGCGCCTGGCTGCTGTCGATCCACTCCGCGGAGACCGGCGGGGCGTCGAAGCGCATGTCGAGGTTCTCGGCCACGGCGATGTGGCCGTCGCGCACCGACCAGACGCGCGAGCGTTCGAGCGACGGCGAGTAGAACAGGTACCCCCAGCGCGCGCTGCTCGCGCCGTCGGCCAGCGCCTCGTCGTTCTCGACGTACACGAGCGCCGCGTCGGCGGCCCACGCCTGGGCGGCCGTGCTCGCGAGTTCGAGGCCCTGCCGGGCCGGGAACGGTGCGGGCGTGCCCGCGTGGCTCACGGCCGCCAGCAGCAGCGCCGTGGGGAGCCCGAGCAATCGGGAAGTCAGCTTCCAGGTGCGGTCGTCCATGTCGCTCTCCGGTCGGGTGCGGTGCTGATGCCTAGAACAGCAGCAACGAGCCGATGCTGAACTCGACGTTGTGGTGCAGCTGACGGGCGTTGTCCGAGCCCGAGTGGAACACGTAGTCGCGCGCTTCCCAGCGCATGCCGGTGCGCTTCGACAGGAACAACGTCGTGCCGGCGCCGTAGTTGAAGCTGGTCTCGCTGCGGCCCTGCATGATCGACGAGCCCACGCCGACGGTGGCGAACGGGACCATCTGGCGACCGGGCAGGAACTCCCACGTCGCGTTCAAGTGGTAGAAGAGCATGTGGAACTTCTCGGCCTCGAGCGACAGCCCGAACAGCGACTCCTCGATGTGGGCCGGGCGGTTCACGTGCGTCCAACCGGCGCCGGTCTCGACCTGCAACCGATCGAACACGTAGTAGGCGAGCCGTCCGCCGAGCGCGAGCGAGTTGGCCTTGCGGTCGAACGCGTAGCCGCCGGCGTAACCCGACAGCACATAGCTGCCCGTGCGCGCGTAGAGCCGCGGGTTGGCCTGCATCTTCACGTTCGAGAGGTCGTCGTACTCCTCGCACAGCGACTTGTGCACCCAGCCCGATTCGGTGGGCGAGGTCCGCACGTTGACCCAGTCGCCGCTCCACGCCAGCACCGCGAACGTGGTTCCGGGCGGGTAGACGCCGGCGATCGCGTCGCCTTCGCTGGGGCCCGTGCGCAGCACGGTGCGCGGCCGGCCGTTGAGCCGCACCATGCGCACGGCGCTCAACTGGGCGTTCGCGCGCGGACGCGCCACCGCGGGAGCTGGCGCAGCGGCAACCGGCGGGACCGGCGCATCGACGGCCGGTGTCGCGGTGGCGGCCGTGTCGACCGGCACGCCGAAGGCGTCCTGGGCGCATACCGAACCGGGTGCGAACAGGGCGGCCGCGAGCAGCATGGCGAGCGCCCACGCACTGGCGTGGCGCTGCGACCCGGCTTCGCGCTGACGATCCATCGCGTCCTCCTTCATGAGCCGTTCCATCCTCACCAGTCCCAGCGGCGCGTGAGCGCGGTGCGCGCGTCCCAATCGCCGAACGTCGGTCGCGCCAGCACCACCGTGGCGCCGTCGCGGTGCGCCGTGTCGAGCGCGTACCAGCGGCGCTCGGTCTCGATGCTCCACTTCCAGTCCCGTCCCAGCGGCAGCCCGAGCGTCACGCCCGTGCCGGCCACCCACTCGTGCACCGCGGACAGCGTCACGGTCACCGGGGAGCCGCCGCCGGTGTCGACCAGCAACTGCCCGGGCTCCCAGACGACCGCCAGCCGTCCACCCGAGGCGAGAGCCTCGAGTTCGACGTTCCGCCAGCGCGCCAGGCGCGCACGGCTCACCAGTTCGAAGCTGGTGGTGCGCACCGCGGGGTCGGGCACTCCCGCAAGGCCGAGGCCCTGGGTGGTGCCTGAACGCCAACCGCGCACGCCGACCGACCACGGTCCGGATCCGGCGAGCACTTCGGCGCCCCATGCGGCGTGAGGACGGACGTCCCACTGGTAATCGGCCAGCGCGCGCACGGGTTGAGCGCTTCCGGCGAGCACGCCGAATGAGACATGGCGTTTCGCACGGTCGTCCGCGCCGGCCGCAGCGGCCGGGCCCGCCAGCGCCTGCACGGCCACGAGGGCCGCAAGCGCCGTGCGCCGCCACGCCGCGACATGCGGGTGCCGCCCGCGGCCGAGCGCGCGGTCGTACCCGATCCGCTTCCGCCGCCTCGCGTCCGTGCGCGGCGTGGTCACGGGGTCACCGTGAGTGGGAGTCCGACGGGGAGGACCTGGTACTCGTTCGAGGGGAACGGCGTCACGACGATCGAGTCGGCGCCACTCGGCAGTTCCATCCGGACACCGGAGCCCAGGTAGCACACCAGGAACAGGCCCGCGACCGGCCCCGTGCCGGTGCTGTCGGTGATGGTCGCACCCGGCACCATGCCCGTGAACGTGAAGTCGATGTGCTGGATGAGGTGATCCCAGCCCGTGACCGCACGCGTCATGCGGCCCATGCTCACCGAGGTCGCCAGCAGCTGGTCGATGTCGTTGGCCATCTGCAGGCGGTCGGCGTCCGGCCGCATGCGCAACGCGCCGGGCGTGAACGTGGTGCTGGCGCGCAGCTCCGCCACGGCGAAGCCCGTGAGGATGCGCCGATACGTGATGTCGGTGCTCATGATCACGGGCACCGTGCTGCCGGCGGTCACGGCCTGGCCGCTCGCCAGACTCGCGCCCTGGATGTCGAGGCGAGTCCAGCGTTCCTCGAGCTTCGGCTCCCCGAGGCAGCCGCCGCTCGCCAGGGCGAGCAGCGGCAGGACCATGGCGAACGCCGCCGAGCGGCGCGGCGAGTTCACCGGACCACCACCAGCCGGCGCGACAGGCGCGTGCCGGCCGCGTCGAGCTTGTAGAAGTAGAGGCCCGAGCGCACCGCGCGCCCGCGGTCATCGAGGCCGTCCCACAGCACGTCGTTCACGCCAGCCGCCCACGGACCGCGGAACGAGCGCACCCGCCGGCCGCTGGCGTCGTGCACGCTGAGCTGTGCGCGCGCGACGGCCGACGCCGGCAGCGCGAAGCGCAGCCGCGTGGTGGGACGCGCCGGGTTCGGCCACGCGGGGAGCAGGGCCGTCGCCGACGCGGGGATGATCCCCGAACCACTCGCCTGGAACGCCACCCGTGCACTGGCCGGTACGCCATTCTCGTAGCGCGGGCGTGCCGTGACGACCAACTCGAGGTCGGCCGCCTGGCCGGCCGCCGCCAGGTCGTCGCGGGTGAGCAGGAGGTCACCATGCCCAGCCGCGAACGTGCCCGCGGCACGCGAGCCCAGTACGCGACCGCTCGTCGCATCGCGCAACTCGATCGAGACCTGCGCGGGATCGGTGAGCGTGAAGCTGGCGCGCGGTTCCGCACCACCGCTCACGGCCAGGCCTTCCACCGACACGCCGAGCTCCCACTTCTTGAGACCGCTCGTCTCGCCCCACGGCTCCAGGACGAGCGCGGTCGACTGGCCGGCGCGCACGACACGGCCATCGCGATGGTCGCGCACGGTGAAGAACGGCACCGTGAGCGCACGCGGGCTTTGCAGGCCGTCGTGCAGTTCGGCGAGCGGCTCCAGATGCGAGTCGAACTTGAGCACCACGCCCTGCTGCGGGGCGGCCGCATAGACGTTGCCCCACTCGTCCGTGGCGAGCGACGGGACCACGTCCGCGGTGGAGTTCACCGCGCCGCGCCACTGCAGCGAGCCGGACTGGTAGCTCAGGTGCACCAACCGGCGTGTGTGCGAGTCGGCCACGAACACGTCGGAGGTCGAAGCGCCGCCGTCGCGGCCCACGGTGATCGCGAGCGGGCCCGCGAAGTGCGCTTCCCCCGAGCCCAGCGCACCGAGCGTTGAGGTGAGGCGGGCCGTGCCCGAGGCGAGCGCGTAGGCCACGATGCGGTTGCGGCCGGTGTCGGCGACGAACAGCACGTCGTCGTCGGGCTGGAACGGCGTGCCGCCGTCCGACCACGCCACACCGTGCGGATCCGAGAGCCCTTCGATGGTGTGCACGGGCGTCAGCGTGAGCTCACCGAACTCCGTGCTGGCCTGCAGCACGACGATGCGGTTGCCGCCGCCGTCCGCCACATAGACGCGGTCACGATCGTCCACCGCCATGCCGCGCGGGGAGCGCAGCGCGCCCGTGCGGGTACCGGTGCCGTCGAAGGCGTGCAGGTTGCGGCCGACCTCGCCGAACACGAGCCGGTTCCACGCCGGGTCCGAGACGATGAGGAAGTGGCGGGATTCGACGTAGGGGAAGCGGTCGTAGATGTCGACATGCGACAGCGTCACCGTGGCCCAGGGGTCGCCGAACAGCTTCTTGCCGAGCTGTTCCTGCGTGACGCGCTGCGTGAGCGCGTCGAGCCCCAGGTCCGGTGCCAGCGCCGCGGGTGTGAACGTGCCCGCCGCCGCCGGCGCGCACAGCGCCGTCAGCAGGCCCAGCATGATCAGGACATGTCGTCGCACGTGTACTCCTCTCTCGACCTGCCATCCGACCCCCCGGCACCCGCGAGCTCCCGGCTCACGCGGTGCAAAGGGCGCTACGGGAACCGGAAGTCCACGCCCGTCTCGATGACGTTCGCGGAGTAGTTGTTGCTGTTGAAGTAGCGTTCGACGTCCAGCCACAGCGACAGCCGGCGCACGAACGTGCGTTCCGGCGCGAAGGCCTCGAGGTCCATGCGCACCGCACCGCCGAACAGGTGGCTCGCCAGCTCGTTGAGCCGGTAGTCGCCCGACCGGAAGCCATCGATGCCGGACGGATCGGTGTACTCGTCGCGGTAGAACGTGGCCGCGGATTGCGTGTACCAGCGGTACTCCCAGCGCACCGACAGCCCGCGCGTGACGTACTGGCTCAGCCGGGTCCCGAGCTCGTGGGAATCGACGCCCCAGTCGTCGTTGTAGAAGCGGTAGTTGAGCTTGAGGCTCGAACGGTTCGGCAGCGCATGGTTCACGCGCACGAACGCATCGCGCCGCTGGCGGTGGTCCGGGTGCCGCTCGGACACGCGCGTGCCGCCGGCGTAGACGTTGCGGTAGGGGTTGTGCTGCAGGCCGCTCACGAGGTTGTACTCGAGCCCGTAGCGCACCATGGTCACCGGCGAGACGACGTTGGTGACAACGGCATTCCAGTGCAACGTCGACTTGTGCGCCGGGCCCTGCTGCGTGTCGTCATCGGCGACCGGCTGGATGTCGTCCCAGCTCCAGCTCGTGCCCAACGACAGGTTGCGGGTCTGTTCGGCGTTGTCGCGGCTCCAGCGCCCGCCGATCTGCTGCGCCAGGTAGTCCGACTCCGAGGACACGTAGTAGCTGAGCGCCGTGGCCCCACGCTCGTATTCCCCCTGCACCTCGTTGCGCGACTTCACGAAGTCCTGGAAGGCGTTGCCCGAGATCGGCCGGCTGGCGGTGGTGATGGCGTCGACGGCGTCCTGAGTGCCCGGCGGCGCGGCGACCGCGGGGATCACGACGCGTTCATTGTTGAAGTGGAAGTTGAGCGACGCGCGCTTGAGCGGCCACGCATAGTCACCCGACATCGAGCGCACGGAGACGTGGTCGCTGTCGGTGAACCAGCGCATGAGCGTGCCGCCCGCCGGCTGGTCGGCGTTCTCACCGAAGCCCTGGGCCGCACATGGCGCGGCAACCGCGGTCGCGAGCGCGAGCACGGTCAATCGCCAGCAGGTGCCGGACGTCACTTGCACGCGCAGCCACCGCCTGCGCCACCGATGCCGCCGGTGGAGCCTTCGCGGGCCTCGAACGTCTTGAGCTTCCGCGCATCCTCGCGTGCTTCGGCGCGGAACGCCACGATCGGGTCGACCAGCCGTTCGCGCTGCCAGGCCTTGACCGGCACGGTGGCGCAGCCCGCCGTGCCGAATGCGGCGCAGGCGAGAGCCAGTACGAGCAGCGACTGGTGGAGGAGTTTCATCGCGGCGTTCCTTCCGTGGATTCGGTGATCAGAGCCGGGCTCGAGCCCAGGCGGCGAGCGGTCTCGACGATGCGCAGGAGCGTGGCCTCGCTCGCGCCGCCACCGCTCCACACCACCGACCCGTCACGGTCGAGCACCACGGTGTAGGGCAGCGCCGGCAGGTCGAGGGTGCGTACCAGGCCCTCGGGCCCGTCGTGGTACACGGTGAGACCCGCGGCATAGCGCGAGGCGAAACTGGCCGCGTTGCGGACATCGCCGTCGATCGACACGGCGACCACACGGCCGCCGCGCGGACCGAGCTCACGGTCGAGCGCGGCCAGCTGCGGCAGCTCCTTGCGGCACGGTCCGCACCAACTCGCCCAGAAGTTGAGCACCACCACCTGGCCCTTGAGCGAGCCCAGCGGCAGCTCGCCACCGGCCAGCGTGCGCACGGTGTGCGACGCGACGGCGGCGGACACGCCGGCGGGGCCGGCGTCCGCACGGGCGGAGGCGGTGAACAGGAGCAGCGCGAAGGCGAGCGGAGCGGACAGGTTGCGGTTCATGATGTCGGTCACCGGTATTGGGCGCCCATGAGCACCCACAGGTTGAACTGCCGGCGTTCGACCGCGGTCAGCGAGTCGGCACCGGTGGGATGGAAGCCCTGGCCAGCGCGCGGACCCACGCCGAGCACGTAGTCGATGAGGCGCGAGTGGCGCGGGAACGCCGGCTCGACCTCCTGCGTGAGCATGGTGCGCGACTCACCCGACAGGTTGACGTAGGCGCGCGGGAAGATGCGGTTCATGCGCACCGTGTCGGGAACGGTCGTGAGGTCGAGATTGCCGGGCGCGGGCGTGAGGCCGCTCGGCTGGTGGCAGCTCACGCACTTCGCGGCCACGATGGGGCCGATCGTCTGCTGCCAGTTGATGATCTGGTACTGCGCCGGCTGCACCACGAGGTCATGGGCCGGGAACATGGCCGCGGTCGGGTTCGGGTTCGTGGGTACCGGCGGGCCGGCATGGCGGTCCTCGTGGCAACCGAAGCAGTTCTCGAACTTCTCACCCGGCCGCACGTAGAGGTGCGTGCGCTTGACCACGAAGCCGCGGCCCTGCGCGTCGAGCGTGGCGAAGCTGAACGGCAGGTCGGCCGGCACGCGGATGCGGAACGAGCCGTCCGGATAGACCGGCGCGAAGCCGAGGATGGCGCGCTTCTCGAAGTCGTTGGCCGAGATGTCGTTCATCTCACCCGGGGCCGTGGGACGCGAGACGATGACCGCGATGCTGTCGACCGCGTCGACGCCCTTCACCGGGATCTCCTGGCCGTCGTGCGTGCTGCGATTGAACACGTCCTGCCCCAGGAACTCGCCGTACGCCAGACTGCGGTCGAGCGTCGACGGGATCACTGGCGGCTTCGTGTGCGGGGCCAGCAGCTGGGCGTCGTACTCATTGGTGTTCGCGTCGTTGAACAGGAACGACATGTTCACGACCGTGAACGACGCGGGGTTCCCGGGATCGCCCGAGCCCGACTGCGACGTGGTGAACGTGTAGAGCGCGTAATCGACGTCGCCCTCGGTGGCCGCGGGCAGCGCGTACGACACCACGTAGCGATTGCCGCCGATGGGCATGGGGTACTTGAACGAGCCGTAGGGCCACGGCGCGCCGTTCATGTTGACCTGCGGCGTCAGCACGTCGTAGTTCGTGCCCTGCGGGCCGGTGGAGGGGTCCGCGGGGCCCTGCTCGGTCTTGAGGATGGCCAACGGGCCGGCGTCCTCTTCGACGCGCGTCGAACCGATCGCCACGATGCGGCCGTCCGGCGTGGGCTGCGGATGGAAGAAGTTGACGCCGTGCGGGCCGTACAGGTGGAACGTGCCCGAACCGTCGGGGTTGGTCACGAACAGCGGGAAGCGGTTCATGGTGCCGAAGTGCTCCCAGCGCGTGTACATGATGCGGCCGTTCGGGAGCAGCGTCGGGTCGAAGTCGTCGCTCTGGTTGTAGCTGATGCGCTCGGGGTTCGAACCGTCGGCGTCACACACGTACAGCTTCTCGGACTGCGCGTGGTTGTACTCGTCCATCTCGCCGTCGCGCGAGCTGGTGAAGATGATGCGGTCGTCCGGCAGGTAGGCCGGGTCGAAGTCCGGCCCGCCGCCGCTGGTCACCTGGTGCAACCCGGTCCCGTCGGCGTTGATCTCGTAGATGTTGCGCGTGCCACCGCCGGCCGGGCGCATGGAGAACAGGATGCGCTGGCCGTCGAACGACACGCACGGGTCCGAGATGCTGGCGCCGGTGAAGTTCGTGATCGGCGTCACGATGCCGTCCGGCGAGATGGGCGACAGCTTGTAGAGGTTCGACGCACCATTCGTGCGGTTCAGCGTCTCTTCCGCGTCGGCCTTCACGAACACGAGGGCTTCCGTGGTGGGCGTCTGCAGGATGAGGTCATCCGGCGCACTCTCCCGGCAGCCCGTCTGCGTCAGGCCGGCCAGCAGGAGTGCGGCAACGAACGCGGCCCGGAGCAAGCGCACGCGCTGGATCGTTCGGTTCGTCATGGTGGTGCTGGACCTCCCAGCCGCCGCGTCCGTCATGGGCGGATCGACCGATAGAACGCGAGCCCGATCGTCGCCTGCGTGTAGTCGTAGACGACGACGCCATCCCGTCCACGCTGCTCGCCGAAAACGGCGGCCTGCCGCCATTCGCCGCGCAGCGCCAGATCTTCACGAATGAACAACTCCAGTCCCGCGCCACCCGAGAGCGCGTTCTTGGTCACCGGCTTCGCATTGAGCGAAGGCCCTGGATTCACCATCACCATCCCGTAGCCCGCGGTGGCATACGGCTGGAAGCGCCCGTGCAATGGCCAGCGGGCGAGGACCCCGAACGTGTGCAACACCGCGTGTACGGACTTGCCGGGGTTGTGACCGAGCATCGCCTCGTAGCCGAGCCAGCGGCTCGGGTGGTAGGCGGCGCGCAACACGAACAGCTTGTCGGTCCCCATGACGCCATAACCCGGGCTGACCTCGAGCCGTTCCTGGAACTGGCGGATGCCGGTGTGCACCGCGAACGGCGCGCGTGCGGCGTCGGGGACCAGGGCTTCGAGCCCGTGCGAGTCGTAGACGACGCTGCTGTCGGCGGCTTGCGCGTGCAGCGCGCGCGGGGCCGCGAGCAGCGTGAGCGCCAGCAGCGCGGCCGAACTCCGAAGGCGCGCGCTCAAGGCGTGACCCCGGCGCGCACCCAGGCGCGCAACGTGCGCCATTCGGTGTCCGTGGTGTCGGCGAACGGCTTCACCGAGTGCGCGGTGCCACCCGCGATGAGTGCGAGAGGTTCGGTGAGGATCGGGCTCTGGTCGGCGTGCGCCGACGTCACTTGCAGCGCGATCTGCGCGAAGTCGTAGGTGGTGTCCTTGGCCGCGCCCGGCGACAGCTGCAGCGTGCCGCGGATGCCACCGCCATGGCAGTCGCCCTCGGCATCGCAGCCATGGGCGACGAGCATGGGTTCAATCGTGCTGGCGAACGTCGCGTAGTCGAGGTGGAGCGCCGTTCCGCCGGCGGGGGGCGCGGGCGGAGCCACCGGAGACGCGCAGCCGAGCAGCGCGCTCGGCAAGGCGAGCCACGGCCAGCGCCGCTCGAACATATTCCGCTTTGGGGGCCGGCCGGTCTTCACGTTGGGCGTGCTCCGAGGTCATGGCGAGCTTGCTCCGTCCGGTGACGCTCGTGTCACGTCGCGCTTGCTCGGCGGGCGCATGCCCACCGGAAGTCACGAGGCCCGAGACGCTGGACACCGGCCTCCCGGATCGCGGGAGGTTCGCCGTGCTGGGGCAAATCCCGGGCCACGCGTGGGCCCAAGGTCGCAGCGCGGTGTCCGATGC
>JBEBGT010000557.1:0-2837 GCA_040081365.1 Candidatus Eiseniibacteriota bacterium
CGCGATGAAGGCGGTGCTCGAGAACTTCAACGGCGCGCGGAAGAAGGCGGGCGGCAAAGGGCCCGAGCTCGCGTTCCAGGTGCACTTCATCGGCGAGGCGCGACAACCAGCGGTTCGTGAGCCCCGGGATGCTGGTCTGCTCCTGCAGCAGCAACGGCACGCCGAACAACTTGGCCGCCACCGACACCGGGCCGCTCACGTAGCCACCCGTACCGAGCACGGCCTTGGGCCGCTCGGTGAGGATGATGAACACGGCCTGCAGCAGCCCCCACACATTGATGAGCGCCGAGAGCGGCCACAGCCACGGCCGGCGGCGCGGGAAGCCCGCGGTCGCGAGCGTGCGCAGTCGGAAGCCGGCCTCGGGCACGGCGGTGGCCTCGATGCCCCGCTTGCCACCGATGAACAGCACCTGCACGTCCGGGAAACTCGCCTTCAGTTCCTCGGCCACGGCGATCCCGGGGAACACGTGCCCCCCGGTGCCACCGCCCGCGATGAGGATCTTCATGCCACCTCCCGGGACCAGCGCTGCCGCGCGAGCGCGTCATCATCACCGTTCATCGCGCTCACGCGATAGAGCAAGCCCGCGGCAGCGAGGTTCACCATGAGTGCGGAGCCGCCGTACGACACGAACGGCAAGGGCAGGCCGGTCGTCGGGGCCAGGCCGGTCGCCACCGCGAGATTCGCGAGGGCATAGAGACCGATCTGCACGGTGAGCCCACCGGCCAACAGGCTGGCGAACGGTTCCGAAGCGCGCGCGGCGGCCCGCAGGCCCCGCCACAGGAACAAACCGATCACCGCGAACAGGAGCGTGACTCCGATGAGCCCCAGTTCCTCGGCGAGGATCGAGAAGATGAAGTCGGTGTGGGCTTCCGGCAGGTAGAGCAGCTTCTGCATGCCCCCGCCGAGGCCGCGGCCCAGGATACCGCCCGAGCCGATCGCGATGAGCGACTGGTCGAGCTGCCAGCCCGCACCGCGATGATCCAGCTGCCCGCCGAAGACGAAGCCGACGAACGTGTTCACACGCGTCATCATGTACGGATGCGTCGCGAGCGCGACCATGACGATGGCCGCTCCCGCCACGATCGGCGCGCTCAGGTACTTGATGGGCGCGCCGGACAGGAACAACATCACGAAGCCGGTCATGAGCAGAAGGCCGGCCGAACTCAGGTTGGGCTGCTTGAGGATGAGGAGTGCGACCACCGCGAGCACGGCGAGCGGCGGCATCATGCCGCGCCAGAAGCCGAGGTCGGCGATGGGGCGGCGCTTGAGCCACCACGCCAGGAACACGACCGCCGCGATGCGGCCGAGGTCGGTGGGTTGCAGCGACATGAACCCCAGCCGCAACCAGCGTGTGGCGCCGTTCGACATGTGCCCGATGGCCACCACCAGGGCGAGCATCCCGCACGCGATGCCCAGCAGCCAGGGCGCGGCGTTCTCGAGCCAGCGCAGGCTGATGCGCGAACACACGAACAGCGCGATCACGCCGATGACGGTGCGCACGAACTGCTGGCGCAGGAAGTAGTTGGAGTCGCCATAGCGCACGAAGGCATGGAACGACCCCGCGGAATACACCATCACCAGACCCACGGCGGTCAGCAACAGGGCCAGTCCCACCAGCCAGCGATCGCCACGTCTCACCTGCTCACCCCCCAGCCGCGAGTCGGCGCACTTCATCCTTGAAGCGGCGCCCGCGGTCCTCGTAGTCCCGGAACATATCGAAAGATGCGCATCCGGGCGAGAGCAATACGACCGCGCGGTGCGGAATTGCCGCCGCGTGGGCCCGGCGCACTGCCTCGGCGAGGTCGCCGGCCCGCTCGCTGGGCACCCCGGACCACGCCTCGGCCATCGCCTCCGCGCCCTCCCCGATCAGCACCAGATGCCGCACGGCACTCTGGACGAGGGTGGCCAGCGGCCGGAAGTCCTGGCCTTTGTCCCGTCCACCGGCGATCAACACGACCCTTGCCGGGAAGCTCTGCAGGGCGACGCGCATCGAGTCGGTGTTCGTGGCTTTCGAGTCGTTCACGAACGGCACGCCCTGATACTCCCCCGCCGGCTCCAGCCGGTGCTCGAGACCGCCGTAGTCGCGCAGCACGGTGCGCAGGATCTCCTGAGCGGGGTCGAGCGGAAGCACCGTGGCGAGCGCCGCGAGCACGTTGGCGAGATTGTGCGGGCCCGGCAGCCGGACTTCCGAGCGCGGCATGAGCCGTTCGAGCCCGCCGCGACGGGCCAGCACCAGATGTCCGTCCTCGCAGAACGCGCCCTCGTCGACGCGGCGCGCGACCGAGAACTCGGCGGGCTGCCCCGCGCCGGCGCGCTGTACTGCGAGCGCCGGATCGTCGGCGTTCATCACCGCCCAGTCCTCCTCGGTCTGGCGCGCGAACAAGCGCTGTTTCATGGCGGCATAGGTGGCCATGTCGCCGTGCCGGTCGAGGTGGTCGCTCGTGAGGTTCAACCACGTGGCGACCATGGGCCGCAGCTTGTCCACGGTCTCGAGCTGGAAGCTCGACACCTCCACGACCAGCAATCCCGTGGGGCTGACCTCCTCGGCCACTTCGCAGATGGCGCGTCCGATGTTGCCGCACACCGCCACTTCGCGTCCCGCGCGGCGCAGGAGCGTGCCCACGAGGTCGGTGGTCGTGCTCTTGCCGTTCGTGCCCGTGATGCACACGAGCGGCGCGCGAGCGGCGCGGTAGCCCAGCTCGAGTTCGCCGATCACGGGCAGGCCGGCCGAGCGGGCCGCGGCCGCCAACGGGTGGTCGATGGCGATGCCCGGGCTCCACACCAGGAAGTCGTGGCCGGCAAGCAGTCCGGCGTCATCGCGTCCCCACACCTGTCTC
>JBEBGT010000558.1:0-2832 GCA_040081365.1 Candidatus Eiseniibacteriota bacterium
GCGTTGGCCGCCAGCACGCCGCCCAACGTGGCGCCCCAGGCTTCCGCGGCTTCGAGCGGCAGCTCCTGCCGGTGTGCCGCGAGCGCGGCATGCAGATCGGCCATGGTGATGCCGCACTCGGCGGTGACCGTGAAGTCGTCGGGGTCATACACAGAGATGCGCTTCAGCGCGGTGAGGTCGAGCGCGACGTCGTAGCGCGCCGGGGCCGCCTCGCGGGAGAGCGCCACGCCGCCGCCCCATGGCACGAGCGCCAACTGGTCGGCCGCGGCCTGCTTCACGGCGTCGGCCACCTCGGCCGCGCTCTCCGGGCGCCATGCGAGCTTCGGCGCCGCGCCGCTCATGGCGAAGCGCGCGGCGTCGGTGGTGCGCGGCGCGGTGGCGTTCAGGTCGAGGTTCAGATCCATGGCCCCTCCGCCGTGCTGCTGGCCGCGAAACCGCGCAGGCTCTCGAACGAGTGCGCATGCTTCGCCTCGCCGCAGCCGCTGCCGCCGGGCAGGATCTTGCCGGGGTTCAAGCGTCGCTCGGGATCGAACGCCGCGCGCACGCGTTCCATGATGGCCAGATCGTCGGCGCTGAACAGCTCGGCCATCATGGGGCGCTTCTCGATGCCGACGCCGTGCTCGCCCGAGATCGTGCCGCCGTACTCGATGCACATGCGCAGGATGCGGTGCGACACCTCGATGGCGTCGGCGCGCTGCGGTTCGCTGGCGGCATCGAACAGCACGTGCGGGTGCAGGTTGCCGTCGCCGGCATGGAACACGTTGCCGGCTTCCAGCCCCTTCTCGGCCGCGAACGCGTACACGTTGGCCAGTGCCTCGGCGAGCCGCGTGCGCGGCACCACGCCGTCCATGATGGTGAAGCCGCTGGCCGTGCGGCCGTAGGCGCCGAACGCGCTCTTGCGGCCCTTCCACAGGAGCGCGCGCTCGTCGGCGTCCTTGGCGATGCGCGTGCTGCGCGCGTGTTGCTCGCGCGCGATCGCCGCGATGCGCTCGGCCTGCGCGTCCAGAGTGACCGCGGGGCCGTCGACCTCGATCAGCAAGAGCGCGGCGGCGTCGGTGGGCAGGCCCATGTGCAGCCAGGCTTCCACGAGCTCGGTCGTGTGGCGGTCCATGATCTCCATGGCCGCGGGCACGATGCCGGTGGCGATCACGCGCGACACGGTGTTGCACGCGTCGGCGACGCTCAAGAAGTCGAACAGCATCGTCTTCACGCCTTCGGGCGTGGGCAGCAGCCGGACGCAGATCTCGGTGACGATCGCACACGTGCCCTCGCTACCGCAGACCACGCTCAGCAGGTCGAAGTCGGGTGCGTCGAGCGCTTCGCCCCCCAGCGTCACGGCCGTGCCGTCGGCCAGCACCACGGTGGCGCCGAGCACGTGGTTGAACGTGACGCCGTACTTCAAGCAGTGCGGCCCGCCGGCGTTGGTGCTCACGTTGCCGCCGATCGTGGACACCTGCTGCGACGCGGGATCGGGCGCGAAGTACAACTTGCGATCGGCGAGTTGCTGCGAGAGCCACAGGTTGACGAGCCCCGGCTGCACCCAGGCGAACATGCGCTCGGGATCCACACGCAGCACCTGGTCCATGCGGTTGAGGCTCAAAGCCAGGCCGCCCTGTTCGGTGGTGGCACCGCCCGCGAGCCCGGTGCCCGCACCGCGCGGCGTGACCGGCACGCCCTTGGCGCGTGCCCAACGCACCAGGGCCGCGACTTCGTCGGTGCTGCGCGGCAGGGCGACGGCATCGGGCGCGCGGCGGGCCAGCGTGAGCGCGTCGGCTTCGTACGTGAACAGCGCGGCCGTGCTCGCCATGACGCCGGAGTCGCCCAGCAGGGCGCGCAGCTCGGCGAGGTCGGCGGGCGTGAGCGCCACGCGCTACGCTTCCTGCGGCGTGCGCAGGCCGGCGGCTTCGGCCAGGCGGTCGAGCACGTCGGCCACCTGCTGGTAGCCCGTCTGCAACAGGAAGCTGTTCGCGCGTCCGTAGGACTTGGCGCCCACGATGAAGAACCCGGGCTCGGGGTTGGCGAGCAGCTCCGCGCCGAACGCGGGTACCTGCGTGCAATCGCTGGTGCCCGAAGTCTGAAGTGCCGCCGCCAGCTTCATGGGCGCCAGCGACTCATAGCACTCGTGCACGCGCAGCTCCTGCGTCATGGCGCGATCGGGCGTGAAGCCGCAGTTCACGATCACCTGGTCGGCTTCCTCGATGCGCGCGCCCGCGCTCGTGGCGAGCTGTACGCGATAGCGATGCGTGGCCGAGTTGTACTCGAAGCCCTCGACCTCGCAGCCACCGGTCCAGCGCACATCGGCGTGCGTATTGGCCTGCAGCGTTCGCGCCTGCGCGTAGAGCGCGGTGCGGGCCGGCAACGCGTCGTGTTCGACCTCACCCGCGAAGCCCGGTGTGGCGCGCCGTGTGACCCACGACACGCGCGTGCCCGGCACTTCGCTCGCGAGTTGCGCCAGCGCCAGCACCGTGGTGACCGCCGACGCCCCGCCACCGATCACGAGCGTGGTTTTGCCGGCGTAGCGCGCGCGGCGCAGCCCCAGCACGTCGTCGGGGTGGTAGCTCATCTGCGGAGCCAGGTAGGTCTCGCTGCGCGCCGGGATGCCGCCGGTGCCAGCCCACAGCGGTTGGCCATAGGTGCCCGTGGCATCGATGACCGCGCTCGCGTGCAGGAAGTTCTCGCGCCCGCCGGCGTCGCGCACCAGCAGACGGAAGGGCTGCTCGTGGCGCGGCACCGTGCCCGAGTGGCCGTTCTTGCGCGCGCCGTGGCGCGACACGTGGGCGACCTGCGTGAGCACGTGCACGCGGGCCTTGAGCTCGGGCGTGGCGGCCAGCG
>JBEBGT010000077.1:0-10692 GCA_040081365.1 Candidatus Eiseniibacteriota bacterium
CACTGCGGCCACGACCAGGCCCACCACCAGGAGCAGCACGCCCACATGCACGCGCCGGTCGGTCTTCAAGAGCTCGGGCAGGCTGGACCACCACGGCAGCGGCACCGCGGGGATCTCGAACTCCTGCGGGTTCACCACTTCGTGCGGACGCGCGGCGATGGCGGCCTCGCGCGCCTGCTGCTCGGCGAGCTGTGCGGACACCCGCGCACGCTCCTCGGCATCGTCCATGGGGAAGTCGCGCGACAACTCGGGGATCGGGCCGCCCACGTTGGCCGTGGGCGACGCCGGTGCGCGCCGCACCATGGGCACGCTGCTGGCACCGGGCGTCCACGACGGCATGGTCGGCGACGGCGTGGCGGGGGCCGCAGGCGTGCTCGGCACCGTGCTCGGCGCGCGGAACGGCGGCGGCACGCGCGACGACGCCGGACGGTCGGCGTCCGGGTCCACCGGGCGCACCAGCCGCGGCATCTCGAGCGGCAGGTTGGCGATGGTCTCCTCACGCGTCCGATCGGAGATGATCCCGTCGTCGGCGCCCACGAGCCAGTCGGCGCGCTCGATCACCGGCTTCGGGGCCGCCGGATCGGGCTTCGCGTCGGGATCGTCGGGTTCGTAAGGAACGGGTTCGCCCACGGGGCCTCCATGCACCGTACACAGGTCCCTCGCGTTATCGGCCGGCCCCGGGCCGTACTACAGCCCCCGGATCGCCCTATCGCAGCCCCCACTCGTCGAGCCGCCGGTACAGCGTGCGCAGCCCGATCCCCAGCATGGCGGCGGCCCGGGGCTTGTCACCCTGGGTGTGCGTCAGCGTGGCCTCCACCAGCCGGCGCTCGGCCGCGGCCAGCGTCATGCCCACCGACATCTCCAGCCGCGCGGCCGGCGCCGCCCCGCCCCGCAGCGGGTTCGGCAGGCTGTCCAGGTCCAGGGGGCCGCGTCCGCGCGCGGTGGCCACCATGCGGTCGACCACCCCGCGCAGCTCGCGCACGTTCCCGGGCCACGGATACTGCGCCAGCCGGTCCAGCACACCCGCGGTCACCCCCGAGACGCGGCGCTTGTGCTCGGCGTTCGCGGCGCGCACCAGTTCCTCCATGAGCACCGGCAGGTCCTCGAGCCGCTCACGCAGCGGTGGCACATGGATGGGAATCACGCTCAGCGCGGCGTGCAGCTCGGGGTGGAACTCGCCGCGTGCGACCAGCTCCTCGAGCGGGATCTCGCTGTCGGTCACGATGCGGACGTCCGAGCGGCGCTCCTCGGAGTCGCCCACGCGCTCGAAACTGCCCCCCATGGTCACGAAGCGCAGCAGGCGAAGCTGGGCGGAGCGGGACAGCTGACCGACGTCCTCCAGGAAGACCGTGCCCCCATTCGTACGTTCGAGCACGCCGGGCTCGCCGCGAAAGCGGTCCACCCAGCCGAACAGCTCCGCCTCGAGTATCTCGCGCACCGTGTGCCCGCAGCGCAGATGCTCGAAGCGGCGCTCGCGGCGCGCGCTGGCGTGGTGCAGTGCGCGGGCCACCGTGCTCTTGCCGGTGCCCGGCTCGCCCTCGAGCATCACCGCGGCCCGCACTCCCGCCGCCCGACGGACGACCTCGCGCACGCGCTGGATGGCGCGCGAGCTGCCCGCCAAGCCGCGCACTCCCGGTTGCCGGTCGAGACGCTGTTCCAACTCGGCCGTGCGCTGCGCGAGGCGCTGGTGCTCGATGCCCTGTCGGAGTCCGGCCAGCAGCCGGTCGCGGTCGAGCGGTTCCGTGAAGTAGTCCCATGCGCCCCGCTCCAGGGCTTGCAGTGCGCGCGCCAGAGAGCCATCGCGCACCAACAGGAGGGCGCACAACCGGGCCCGCAACAGGCCCTCTTCCAACACCACCAAGCCGTCGATGCCGGCGGCACTCACATCACACACGAGTGCGGCGGTGGGTTGGGCAAGCGCCTTGATCGCGGCCTCGGTGTCGTGAACCGCCAGCGCATCGAAGCCCTGCCCGCCCAGCCAGGCCGCCAGCGCACGGCCAGCGCCCGGCGGCTGGGTGACGACGACCACGCGCGGGCGCAGCTGCTCGGGCCTGTGGCGCGCGGCGCGCATGTGCGTGCGCGCGGCTACCCGCGCGCCAGCGCCGCCAGCGCGCGCTCGGGGCTCGGGACCTGTTCCAGGTCGCCCATGTTCTCCGAGATCTCGCGGTACAACAGCTTGCCGTCCTTCCCGATCACGAACGTCGCCCGGCTGCTGTAGCCCGCATCCGGCAGCAGCACACCATACGCCGTGCTCGCCTCGCGCTTCCAGTCCGAGAGCAGCGGGAACGACAGGCCCAGCGCCTTGGCGAACGCGGTGTTGGCGTGATGACTGTCGACGCTGATGCCGTACACGACGGCGCCCGCCTGCTCGAACGCGGCGATGTGCTCGTTGAGCGCCGGCAGCTGGTGCGTGCAGATGGGCGAGAACGCGAGCGGATAGAACACCAGCACCACGGCGTTCTGGCCCTGGTGCTCGGACAACGTGTAGAACGCGCCGCCCGGGCCCTTGAGCTTGAAGTCGGGTGCGAGCTGGCCCGGTTCGGGAACGGTCTGGGTCATCATGGCGGCGTGCTCCTATCGAAAGCCGGATGGCCGGCGCGCCTCGCGCCGAGCGCACCTCGAGCGTGAGGATTCATCATGGCCCGAGCCCGCGCGGCGCGTCCAGCTTCATTGAACAGGTTGACCGAGGCCTGACGGCTCCACGGCCGAACGCGGCCAGTGTGACCCCGCGCGACCGCGACCGGGCCTCAGCGCCGTGCGGTGGCCCGCATGACGTCCTGGCTCACGGCCGCCAGCTCCATGAGCGAGCTCACGCCCTTGTCGCGCTGCCAGCGCCCGGCGAGCTCGAGGAACAGCCGCGCCGTGGTGCGGGTGTCGCCCAGCGCGCGGTGTGCGGTCTCGGGCGGCAGCTCGAGCTTCTTGGCCAGCACGCCGAGCGCGTTGCTGCCCGTGCCGAACAGCCCGCGCGCCAAGCCCAGCGTGTCGATGATGGGGTTCACCAACGGCGGAGCGCCGGCTTCGCGGAACAGCTGGATGAGGAACGGCAGGTCGAACGGCGCGTTGTGGAACACCAGCGGCAGACCGCCGCACGCCTCGCGCAGCACGCGGCCCACCTCGGCCGCACCCGGCGCTCCCGCGACCATGTCGTCGCGGATGCCGTGCACGCGCGTGGCATCGGGTGGGATCGGACGGCCCGGGTTCATGAGCGTCGACCACTCCGCGGCGAGCGCACCGTTCACCACGGCCACGTGCGCCACTTCCACCAGGCGCGCGCCCTGCTCGGGGTTCATCCCCGTGGTCTCGGTGTCCACGGCGAGCACGGTGGCGCCAGCGAGCAGGCTCACTTGCCGCCCGCTCCGCCTGAGTACGTCTCCCAGGTGACCCCGCGTTCCATGTGACCATCACCGATGTAGCGCACGAGCTTCATGAACTTGTCGGACGGCAGGTAGCCGGGCACGTTCACCATGTGCTCGCCATTGGCGCGCAGGAAGATCGTGGTGGGGTAACCCGTCACGTCGAAGGCGCCCGCCAGCGTCTTGCCGTTGAACACGCGGCCTTGGTAGTTCGCACGCTCGGGACTCTCGGCGTTCAGGCGCACCATCACGAAGTGCGAGTTCAGGTACGTACTCACGTCGGCGCGGGCATAGGTCTCGCGGTCCATGCGCTTACACCACCCGCACCAGTCGGTGTACACGTCCACGATCACCGGCAGCTTCGAGCGCGACGCCGCGGCCAGCCCGTCGTTCCAGCTGCGCCACACCACGCCGGCGGCGTGCGCGGGCAGGGCGAGCGCGCACAGCAGCAGCGCGACAGCAGGTGCAACGATCATAGGGCGCATGCGGCGGTCCTCCTTCAAGGGTGCACCGTGTGGCGGAGGGTCTCGTCGGGATTCGCGGGATCGAACCACACGCCGCACAGCTTGGGCGTGCCGAACTGCCCCGGATTCACGACCGGGGTGCGGCCCAGCGCGTCGCGCCACGACCCCGACACGCGCGGCGATTCGTGGATATGACCCGACAGCACCAGACGCGGCTGCTGCGTCTCCACGAAGTCGCGGATCGCACGCGAGCCCACGTGCTGGCGTGTCGAGATCACATCGCACGCCGTGTCGCGCGGCGGCGAGTGCAGCACGTACACGGTATCGGCCACGCCGCCCGCGGCGGCCAGCTCGGCCAGCCCCTCGGCGATCGTGGGCGAACGGCGGTCGGGATCGAAGCGGAAGTCGCGCACGCCCTCGTGGCTCGACAGCCAGCCGTTCAGCCGGGGCGGCGCCTCGTCCTCGCCGTCCTCCCAGCGCTCCCAGTCCTTGATCGAGAAGGGCGTGATGGGCACCCACGACAGCCCGGCCACGCGCGTGCCGTGCACCTCGACGCAGCGGCCATGCAGCGCTTGCCACAGTCCGCCGTGATGCCGCTCGAGCACGTCCTGGTTCGCGGCCCAGTCATCGTTCCCCATGAGCAGCAGCAGTTCGCAGCCGGACACGGCCTCGCGCAGCCGGCGCGCGAACTCGACCAGGAAGCCCTCGAGGAACACCCGCTGGTGCTGCACCCCGGGCACGCCGGTGCCGTGCGGGGCCAGGTCGCCACCGAGGATCACCGCGGCCGGCCGGTGTTCGGCCGCCAGCCGCATGACCTGCTCGTAGTGCTCGCCCTGACCGTGCAGATCGGACGTGAAGAACCACTGGGACACGGGTGCCTCCGACCGGCGGGAGACCGGATTCGAGTACAAGCTACCGAAGGGTTTGCACGGCCTCAACCTTCCGGGGCCGTTCTGGCACTTTCGCACGCCATTCCCCCTTGCATCGCCGCCAGCCTCTCCCGATACTTTTCGCCCTGCGCAGGGGAGCCCTGCCGCACCGGGCGGACCCTTCCGCCCCGGAGCCACCTCGAACCCGGAAGCCTTCCATGCACAAGATGTCCCGTGTGATCCTCGCCGCAGGACTCCTGCTGCTCTCGGCGCTCGCCTCCCTGCTGCCGCACGAGGCCGGGGCCGCCAAGTCGACCTCCCGCGCGCTGCTGCTGAACGGCGACTTCGAACGCACCGTGGCGGAGCATCCCTGGATGCCGACCGCCTGGGACACGTCCATGGCCGATCTGCCCACCGTGTTCTTCGGGCGCGACTCGTTCCTCGTGCATGGCGGCAAGTGGGCCGTGAGCGTGGCGAACATGAGCACGGCATTCCCCCTGGCGCACAACTGGCACCAGGCGATGCTCGTGGGGCCCGAGGCGTGGGGCAAGATGGCATCGTTCAAGGTCTGGACGCGCTCCAACGGCCTTGAGGGCCGCGCTTACCTGGTGGTGCAGGCTTACAATGACACGGCGTCGCGCATGGGCCGCATCTGGGGCGTCGAACACGACGAGGCACTCAAGCGTCTCAACATCGGCAAGCTCGACGATCCGCTTATCGATCTGGGCTGGAAGCGCGTGCAGTTCGACGATCCGCTCACGGAATGGGTGCCGCGCGAGGCCCGCGCCTTCGTGCCCGTGGGCACGAACATGCTGTTCGCGCGCCTGGGGCTCATGGGCTCGGGGCAGGTGCTGTTCGACGACGCGTCGCTCACGTTCGAACCCGCGCCGCCCGCGACGCCTTATCCTGCGAACCAGAACCTGTACGCCGAGCCGAGCTTCGAACAGCACGGTCTGGCTTGGGACCTGGCGATCCCGCCGTACGAAGGTTCCAAGGTCGAGGTCGACTCCACCGTGGCTCACACCGGCCGCAAGAGCCTGCGCATCTCGGACTTCTCCGACGGGCTGGTCGAGGCGCGCATCGGTGCAGGCCAGCCGTTCGAGGGCCGGCGATTGCGCGGCAAGCGTGTTCGCCTGAGCGGGTGGTACAAGGGCGACTCGCTCATCGGCACGTGCTACGTGAAGGTGTACTCGCACGGCCTGCATTCGCGCGTGCGCCAGTCGCCGGGCGCGGAACTGCTGTCCGGCACGTGGGACTGGAAAGAGCTGTCGATCGAGTACGACATCCCCGAGGACTCCGAGTTGGTGTGGGCCAACCTCGTGGCGTCGGCGCCGGCGCGCGGCACGGTGTGGATCGACGACGCTCGCTTCGAGGTCATCGGGCCCTCCAGGACTCCGCCGAAGCCCGCACCGAAGCCCGCGGCCAAGCCTGCGAGCAAGAGCACGCGCAAGGGCTGATCGGCCGTACGCATGCGCACCCGACGACGCCCCCAGCGGGGTCTCTACCGCTGCGGGTGTCGTCCGGTTGGCCGACGCCGATGCATTCGCAAGCACTTGCAGTTGCCCTCTTGACACCTCCTTCACGCGGACACAGACTTCCTGCAAGCAGCTGGGCAGGAAGACCTCCTTGGCAGGGAGCTTCCCACCCGCTCCGAGGATCCGTCGCTGCACGGGCTCCTGCCTCGAGGCCGACGCGCGCTATTCACGAGCGAGGTGAACGCGCAGAGTCGAGGGGCCGCGTGGGGTCGGGAGCTGCGGGGTACTCGATTCACCAGCCCTGGGTGAAACCCTCTCGAGTGCCGGTAGGGGCCCCCCCTCTACTTGTCGCTGCGCCGCGCGCCCTCACGCGCGGAAATCGCTCCGCTCCCAAGGCTCCAGCCTTGCCGCCCCCCCGGCAGGCGCATGTTCGCGCTGGCCTTTCTCGAGAGGCACCGGCAGTATCGCGGCTTCCCGTCGGCGGTCCGGTTCGAGCTCGGACGCCCGCAACCGACGTTCGCGCACCCGGAGTGATTCGCCATGGCCGCCGCCGCGACTGCCGAGAAGCACCCCCCCGGACTGTTCGTCCTGTTCGCCACCGAGATGTGGGAGCGCTTCAGCTTCTACTCCATGCTGGCGATGTTCACGCTCTACCTGCGCGACACCACCGGCCAGGGCTTCGGCTGGACGAGCGACCGCGCCACCGGGCTGTACGCCAACTACCTCATGTTCGTGTACGCCAGCCCGCTCATCGGCGGGTGGATCGCCGACCGCGGCCTGGGCTACCGCCGCTCGGTCATGATCGGCGGCGTGTTCTTCATGGCGGGCCACCTGCTGCTGTCGTTCCCGTCCATCCCCATCGTGTATGCGGCGCTCGCCTGCCTCGTGATCGGCAACGGCTTCTTCAAGCCCAACGTGTCGGCGATGGTCGGCAACCTGTACCCCGAAGGCAGTCATCTCAAGGACCGCGCGTACAACATCTTCTACATGGGCATCAACGTCGGCGCGTTTCTCGCGCCGATCGCGGCCGAGTTCGTGAAGTCGCGCTGGGGCTTCCACCCGGCATTCGCCATGGCCGCGGTGGGCATGCTGATCTCGGTCACTATCCTGTGGCGCTTCAAACAGCACGTCCTGAACGCTGACACGCGCACACAGGCCGCCGCCGCGACGCCGCAGCCCATCGACTCCGTGCCCACGCCACTGCGCATCGGCGCGCTCATCGTGATCTATCTCATCGTGATCGTGTTCTGGATGGTGTTCCACCAGAACGGCTCCACCCTCACGTACTGGGCCAACGAGAACACGGCCTGGAAGGTCACCGGGATCATCTCCAACGCCATCAATCCCGGCTGGGTGCTGCTGCTCACGTTCCCGCTGGTCGCGTTCTGGCGCTGGCTCGACTCGCGCGGCCGCGAACCGTCGACGCCCACCAAGATGGCGATCGGCATGTTCTGCACGGCCGCCGCGTTCCTGGTCATGTTCCTCGCGGCCAAGTCGGGCGAAGCCTCGCTCGCCCCCGGCGCCGCACCCTATTCGTACAAGGTGTCGTGGCTATGGCTCGTGGGCGCATACGGCGTTCTCACGGCCGGCGAGCTCATGCTGTCACCCATGGGACTGTCGCTCGTGTCCAAGGTGGCTCCGGCCAAGCACCGCGGGATCATGATGGGCGGCTGGTTCGTGGCCACGGCCATCGGTAACAAGCTCACGCAGATCGGCCAGCTCTGGGACGACATGCCGCACTCCAGCTTCTGGCTGCTGCTCTCGGGCGCGGCGGCACTCATGGCCGTGGTCCTGCTGATGCTTCTGAAGCCGCTCAAGAAGGCCATGCCGGGCATCTGACGGCGCGCGCGCAGGCCATGTAGCCGGGCCGGGGGCGCCATGCGCTCCCGGCCCGCTCGTTCCGGCGTGCAGTTCAGTCCCAGCGGCGGGAACGCAGGAACAGCCAGGTCGCCAGGCCGGTGACCAGCATGAGCCCCAGCGCATACCACTCCCCGAGCCGCCACTTGTACTCCGGGAAGTCGAAGTTCATGCCGTAGTAGCTGGTGACCACCGTGAGCGGCAGGCCAACGGTGGCGATCACGGTGAGGCGTTTGATCACCTCGTTCATGCGGTTCGAGGACGCCGACAAGTGCAGCTCCAGCACCGATGCGCTCTCGTCGCGGAACGAATCGAGCAGGTCGGACACGCGCGCCAGCCGGTCGTACACGTCGCGCAGGTAGGGCCGCAGTTCGGGTGGCACCGCGCGCAGCTCGTCGCGCGTCAGCGCCAGCACGGTGTCGCGCTGCGGGCCCACGATGCGGCGCAGCCCGCTGATGCCGCGCTTCAGTCGCAGGATGCGGGCGTGCATGCTGGCGCTGGTGTCGGTGAACACGTCGTCCTCGAGCTGGTCCACGTCCTCGGCCAGCCGGTCCGCGAGCGGCAGGTAGTGGTCCACGAGCACGTCGAGGATGTAGTGCATGAGATGGGCCGGGCTCTTCGCGAGCAACGCCGGCCGCTTGGGCAGCACCGCGCGGGCGGCCGCCACCGACCGCGTCTCGCCCTCGTGGTAGGTCACGATCCAGTGCTCGCCCACCACGATGTCGACTTCGCGCAGCGTGGGCCGGTCCTCGCTGTTCTCCCAGCGCGCCGAATGCACCACGAGATACACGTAGTCGGTGTAGTCGTCGAGCTTCGGGCGGTTGACCTGCATGACGAGGTCCTCGACCACCAGCGGGTGCACGCCGCACGGGGCCAGGCTCGCCCGCACCACGGCTTCTTCCTCGCCGTCGAAGTCGATCCAGACGTTGCCTGTGTGTTCGCGCACCACACGGTGTGCGTCTTCCAGCGTGCCGGTGCGCGCGCCCTGGGCATCGGCGATCCAGACGGTGATCATGAACGCTCCTGGGGACTCGGGCGGACGGACGGCGCGGAACCGGGTCTCATCGGGCACTCCCTCGGCGCGCCACCTGCAGCGCCAGCCGGCTGGTGGTCGTGTGCAACCGGACCGTGTCCTCGAAGCGGCGTGCGTAGCCGCCACCCAACGTGGTGACCACCGGGATCCCGCGCGTGGCGCAGCCATCGATCACCGCACGGTCGCGCGCCTCCATGCCCTCGAACGTGAGCGCGAGCCCGCCCAGCTGGTCGTCGTGGAACGGGTCCGCGCCCGCCTGGTACAGCACGAGTTCGGGCTGGAACGCCCACACGCGTTCGAGCGCCGGGGCCAGCGCGCGCTGGTAGGCCGCATCATCGGTGCCATCATCGAGCCCCACATCGAGATCGCTCTGGGCTTTGGGCACCGGGTAGTTGCGTTCCTGATGCACCGACAGCGTGAACACCGCTGGATCGTCGGCGAAGATGTCGGCGGTGCCGTTGCCCTGGTGCACGTCGAGGTCCACCACCGCCACGCGCCGCACCCGGCCCTCGGCCAGCAACACACGTGCGGCCACCGCCAGATCGTTGAGGTAGCAGAAGCCCTCAGCGTGCCCGGCATAGGCATGATGCAGTCCGCCGCCGACGTGCGCGGCGGCTCCGTGCTCCAGAGCCAGCCGCGCGGCGGCCGTGGTGCCCGACGACGCGAGCGCGAATCCGTCCACGATCTCACGCGACAACGGCAGCTCGCTGTACTGCGTGCGGGGCGTCCAGCGCAGTGCGTCCAGATCGTCGAGGTAGTCGTCGTCGTGGGCGCTCGCCAGCAAGGCCCGGGTCACGGGGGGCGGCTCGAACTCCCGACAAGCGTCGAGCTCGCCCTCGAGCCGCAGGTCCCCCGTGCTCACGAGCGCCGCGATCACGCCGCGGTACTTGGCGGTCGGGAACACGTGCGTGCCGATGTCACAGCCGTAGCGCGGAGACCACACCAAGGGTAGGCGTTCGCTCATGGCTGCAGGGTGCCATCGCGGCGGGCGGCGTGGCAAAGCCGCGACCGGCCCGGCGGCGACCGGCGGGTGGGGGCTCCGCGGCCGCCCGGCGGGACCTTCGCCGCGCACGTCGGGGCGCGAGCGGCGCGGGCGCGGATTCCGCTACACTCTCACCGACCATGACTCGCCCCCTCCCGGATCCCGCCGTCGTGCGTTCGGCGTTCTCGGCCCTCGCGGCCCGGCTGCTCGCCCGCCGGCTTGCGGCCACCGGCCTGCGCCTGACGCTCGTCCTCACGGTGCTCGCGCTGTGCATCGGGGCGTTCACGTACTGGCAGGTGCGCGTGCCGCTCGATGGCATGACGCGCCATCAGGGTCCGCGCGCAGCCACGCTCTGGCTCGGCGCCATCCTCGGCGCGATGGCGCTCGCATCCGGCGCGCTGGCCGCTTCGCGCCAAACGGCGCTCGCCGCGGATCCGCCCGGGCCCGAATGGCTCGCGCTACCGGTGCCGCCCGAGGACGTGGCGCGCCATCTGGCCCACGAAGCCGCGCTGCCGTCGCTGGCGCTGGTCGTGCCTGCGTTCGCCGCGTGGCTCGCGGGCATCGGCCTGCTGCCGGCGCCGTGGCTCGTCGCGCTGGTGCCTGCCTTCGGACTGGCTTGGTGGCTCGCGACGCGCGTGGCCTGCGCGCTCGCGCTACGG
>JBEBGT010000078.1:0-10678 GCA_040081365.1 Candidatus Eiseniibacteriota bacterium
CTGCTCGGCCGTGCCGACGACGAGGGTGGGCTGCCGCGCCGGCGCGGACGCGAGGTGGCGGGCGTGCCCGTGCTGTGCCCCACACTCGACGTGCACACGGTGGGCGCGGGCGGCGGTTCGATCGCGCAGTTGGATGCTGGCGGTGTGCTGCGAGTGGGGCCCGAGAGCGCGGGCGCCGACCCGGGCCCGGCCTGCTACGGTCACGGTGGGCCCGCCACCGTGACCGACGCGCTGGTGGTGCTGGGTGCGATTGCCGGCGACGCGCTGGCCGGCGGCACGCTGCCACTGGACCGCGCGGCGGCGCGCGCGGCACTCACGAGGCTCGCACGCCAGCTCGGCATGGCGACGCCTGAGCGCGCGGCCGAGGGCGTGCTGCGCGTGGCGGAGTCGCGCATGGAAGCCGCCCTACGCAAGGTGTCGGTGGAGTGCGGCGAGGACCCGCGTGCGGCGGCACTGGTGGTGTTCGGCGGCGCAGGTGGGCTGCATGCGTGCGCACTCGCGGGCGCGCTGGGCATGAGTGCCGCGGTGTGGCCGCGCGACGCCGGCGTCCTGTGCGCGCTGGGTGCGCTGGAGGGCGGCACGCGTCGCGAGCGCTCGCGCAGCGTGCTGGCCGATGCGCGCGACACGGCCGCGCTGGCGCGGGTGTACGCTCAGCTCGAACGTGAGGTGCTGCGCGGGTTCGCGGCCGGCGACCGTCGCCGGGTTCTGCTCTCACGCCGTGCTGAAGTCCGCGTGCGCGGCCAGGCGCATGAGCTGAGCCTGCCCGCCGACGACCTGCGCGCGCTGCCCGCGCGCTTCCATGCGCTGCACGAACGGCGCTACGGCTTCGCCGACCGCGCTGCCGCGCTAGAGGTGGTCACGCTCGAGGTGAGTGGCGCGCTGGCGGCGGAGCTGCCGCGCGAACGTGCCCGCCGTGCCGCGAACGCGGCGGCGACGCCGACGCGCGTGCGCGTGTGGCATGGCGCTCGCGCGCGCACCGCGATCACGCTCACGCGCGACGCGCTGCGCGTGGATGCCCCGTGCGCGGGCCCGGCCGTGATCACCGACGACGGCGCCACGTTGTGGGTTGCGCCGGGCTGGGTGGCACACCGGCACGCGAGCGGCGCCGTGGTGGTGACGCGCGGGGGCCGGTCATGAGCGCGGCCCGCCGGCGAGTGGCGCCGCCTCGTGCCGCCACGGACCCCGTGAGCCTGGCGCTCTTCCGTGGACTGTTCTCGGCGTGCGCCGAAGAGATGGGCGCCACGCTCATGCGCGCCGCGCACTCGCCCAACATCACCGAGCGGCTGGATCACTCGTGCGCGGTGTTCGATGCGAACGCACGCCTGGTGGCGCAGGCCGCGCACATCCCCGTGCATCTGGGCAGCATGCCGCGCGCGGTCGAGGCCGCACTGGCGTTGGCGCCGTTTCGGCCCGGCGATGCCGTGCTCTTGAACGACCCTTACGACGGCGGCACGCACCTGCCGGACCTCACGCTCGTCTCGCCGGTGTTCCTGCCCGGCCGTAAGTCGCCGTCGTTCTATGTGGCGAGCCGTGCGCACCACGCCGACGTGGGCGGAGCGGCACCGGGTTCGCTGCCGATCGCGCGCGAGGTGTATGAGGAGGGCGTGCGCATCCCGCCCGTGTTCCTGCGCCGCGACGGGCACGACGTTCCGGGCGTGCTGGCGCTGCTGCTCGCCAACGTGCGCACCCCGCACGAGCGCCGCGCCGATCTGGCCGCACAGTTGGGCGCGCAGGTCACAGGCGAGCGCCGGCTCCTCGAACTGGCGGCCCGCGGGAGCGCCGCCGAACTGGAAGGCGCGGCGCAAGCCCTGTTGGATGCCACCGAGCGCCACGCGCGCACGCTGGTGCGCCGGCTGCCACAAGGCAGCTGGCGCTTTGCTGACGTGCTCGACGACGACGGGCTCGGCAATGGCCCCTTGCCCATTCATGTGCGGCTCACGATCGGCGCTGGCCGCGTGCGCGCCGACTTCACCGGTAGCGCGCCGCAGGCCGCGGGCCCGGTGAACGCGGTGCGCGCGGTGACCACGGCTGCGGTGCTGTACGTGCTGCGCTGCGTGCTGCGCGAGGACGTGGCGGTGAACGATGGCCTGCTGCGCGTGATCGAACTGGTCACGCCGCGGCCGAGCATCGTGGATCCGGTGGCCCCGGCGGCGGTGGGAGCGGGCAACGTCGAGACGAGCCAGCGCATCGTGGATACGGTGTGGGGCGCGTTCGCCAAGGCACTGCCCGAGCTCATGCCGGCGGCCAGCAGCGGCACCATGAACAACCTGCTCATCGGCGGGTACGACTCGCGCACGCAGCGCGCGTTCGCCTACTACGAGACGCTGGGCGGCGGCCACGGCGGCGGGCCCGCGGGCGCGGGCGAGAGCGCCATGCAGGCGCACATGACGAACACGCGCAACACGCCGGTGGAAGCGTTCGAGCACGCCTACCCGCTGCGCGTGCGCTCGGTGCGCATCCGGCGCGGCAGCGGTGGTCGCGGCCGCGCGCGCGGTGGCGACGGCATCGAGCGCACGCTGGAACTGCTGGTGGCGTCGCGGGTCACCGTCATCGCCGAGCGGCGGCGGCGCGGGCCGTGGGGACTCGCGGGCGGCGAGGCCGGTACGCCGGGGCGGACCACCGTCACCGTGGGGACGCGCACGCGCACGATGCCGGGCAAGTTCACGGAGTCACTGCCGGCGGGAGCGATCGTGACGCTGACGAGCCCGGGCGGCGGTGGCTACGGTCGCGTGGGGAAGCCGCGCGGCAAGCGCTGAGCCCGGCGGCTGCTCGCGGCTAAGCGACCCCGTGGCGGAGCGTTGCCAGCCGTGCGGCCACGACTTCGCGCGTCAACGGCGTGCAGTCGGCGGCCGACACGCGCAGCGCGGCTTCGGGCACGAAGTCCAGGAAGCGGTCGTTCTGCAGGCCCACGAGCACGGTGGGGCGCTGGGCCGCATGCGCGCGCAGCTCGTTGATGCGTTCGGGCTTGAGTGGGATGCGCGACGAGATGGCGATCACGTCGGCGGCCGGGGCGGCTCCGCCGTCGGGGATGCCGGCGGTGCGCAGCGCGTCGGCGAACAGCGGGCCGTGCTTCCACTCGGTCTCTTCGACCACGCGCCAGCCGCCGGGCGGTGCGGCGCCGGTCACGATCAGTGCGCGGTCGATGAGCGCGGACAGCCGTGGCACCCAGTCCGCGGGCGTCAGGTCTTCCAGGGGCGTGGCGAGTTCGGCCTCGGACGGCACCGCGTGGTCGCTGTCGAACCTGGCGAGGCGCGGCCGCGTGGCGTCGAACAGCTCGCGATCGATGTGCTGCTCGACCACGGCGTCGGCGATGGTGTGGCGGCCGCGGCGCACGTCCTCGTTCCAGTGCGCGTAAAGCAGCAGGTCGCAGCCGGCGGCCAGCGCAGCCAAGCCGGCCTCGGCCGGCGTGCGGCCGGCGGCGGCACCCTGCATCTCGAGCGCATCGGTGATCACCACGCCCGTGAAGCCGAGCCGCGCGCGCAGCACGTCCTGGCCGATGCGGCGCGAGTACGTGGACGGTACGCCCGGGTCGAGCGCGGGGTACACGACGTGCGCGGTCATGAGCGAGTCGGCGTCGGGGTGCGCGGCGAACGGCACGAACTCGCGCGCGGCGAGCGTGGCCTCGTCGGCCTCGCACACCGGCAGCGCCAGGTGCGAATCGGTGCGCGTGTCGCCGTGGCCGGGTGCGTGCTTGATGCAGCCCGCCACGCCGGTGCCCTGGAGGCCCGCGAGCCAGGCGCCCACGTTGCCCACCACCTGCTGCGGCGTGGTGCCCCAGGCGCGCGGGCCGATCACCGGGTTGTCGAGTTCGCTGTGCACGTCGGCCACGGGTGCGAAGTCCCAGTCGAAGCCCACGGCATGCAGCCGGCGCGCGGTCACCGCGGCGATCCAACGCAGCGTGTCGTGGTCGGCCACGCGCGCCAGCGTGGCGGCGTTGGGCGGCACCACCATGTGGCCTGCCAACTGCGACACCCAGCCGCCCTCTTCGTCGAGCGACACGAACAGCCGGCGCGGCGCGGCCAGTTCGCGCAGGCGGGTGATCAAGCGGCGGGCGTCCTCCAGGTCGCGGAAGTCACGCGCGAACAGGATCACGCCGGCGGGCGGGAACTGGGCGAAGTCCTTTTCGAAGGCCGGGGTCAGGCCCTCGGGCGGGATGCCGATGACCATGCGGCGCGAGACGATGCGTTGGGCGTCCATGCGCGGCCAAGGTGTCGGGTTCCGCCGCGCCTGTCAACGCGGTGTGAGGTTGTCGGCCGGGCCGCCCGGGGGGCCAGCGCCGGTCGCAGCAGAGCGCGCGCCGGTGAGCTTTGCCGGTTGGGCATGAATCCCCGCCGGGTTAGACTCGTCCGACCACTGCCGAACGTCTGGCCCTCGAACCCGCCTGCCACCCCGGAGGTCCGCGCTGAGCCCCCGTCCGATCCGTCCGTTGTTACGAGTCGTCGCGGCCCTGTGGGTGGGGGCGCTGCTCGCTCTGCCGGCGGCCGCCTCGGCTCCGCCGCAGCCCATCGGACGCACCAGCGTGAAGCGCCCGGCCGCGCCGGCCGGCGACACCAGCCAGCGCAAGGCCCTGGTCATCGAGGGCGACGACCACCTGTTCATGGCCGCGGCCCCCAAGGGCTGGGTGCTCGACGACACGTCGGGCATGGGCTCGCGCATCCGCTGCGTGTTCTACCCCAAGGGCCAGACCTGGGCCACCGCGCCCACCGTGATGTACGTGAACCCACTGCACGGCTACACGGTCAAGAACCGCACCGTGTCGGCATTGATCGCCGAGGACGCCAAGGCGTTCCTCAAGCGCTCGCCGCGCGGCAAGGTGAGCGACATGGGCAAGATCCGCACCATGGGCAACAAGGACGCCATCGTGCGCTACTTCTCACCGGACGGCGGCGCGCCGCAGGAAGCGGTGGCGTACGTGCCCGAGAAGGATCTGGTCATGCTCATCGTGCTGTCGGCCAAGTCAGCACAGGGGTTCCAGCAGGCGCTGCCGGCGTACCGCGACCTGGTGGGCAACTACGCGTGGGTCGGCACCAACAAGGAGCTCGGACGGTGAAGCCGCGCGTCTCGCAGAAGAGCCTGCGCTTCACCGAGAGCGTGATCCGCGAGATGACGCGGCTGGCGAACCAGCACGGCGCGGTCAACCTGTCGCAGGGCTTCCCGGACTTTCCCGCCCCGGAATCGATCAAGGTCGAGGCCACGCGCGCGGTGCTGGCCGACATCAACCAGTACGCCATCACCTGGGGCGCGAAGCGCCTGCGTGACGCGCTGGTGGCCAAGCAGAAGCACACCAGCGGCATCGAGTACGACCCCGAGCGCGAGATCGCGGTGTGCTGTGGCTCCACCGAGTGCATGGCCTCGGTGATGCTGGCGCTGGTCGACCCGGGCGACGAAGTCATCATCTTCGAGCCGTATTACGAGAACTACGGTCCGGACGCCATCCTGTCGGGCGCCGTGCCGCGCTTCGTGCGCCTGCGCGAGCCCGACTGGAGCTTCGATCCGGCCGAACTGGCGGCGGCGTTCAACGACCGCACCCGCGCCATCGTGGTCAACACGCCGAACAACCCGACCGGCAAGGTGTTCTCGCGCGCCGAGCTGGAATCCATCGCCGCGCTGTGCCGGAAGTGGGACGTGCTGGCGATCACCGACGAGATCTATGAGCACATCCTGTATGACGGGGCGGAGCACATCGGCATGGCGACGTTGGACGGCATGCGCGAGCGCACGGTGACGGTCTCGGGGCTGTCGAAGACCTACAGCGTCACGGGCTGGCGCATCGGCTGGTGTCTGGCGCCGCCGGACCTCACCAGCGCCATTCGCAAAGTGCACGACTTCCTCACCGTGGGCGCGCCGGCGCCGCTCCAGGAGGCCGCCGCGGTGGCATTGGCGATGCCGGGCGAGTACTACACGAAGCTGGCCGATGACTACCGGCAGCGCCGGGAGTTCCTGGTGCCCGTGCTGGCGGCGGCGGGGTTCAAGCCCATCACGCCCCGCGGTGCCTACTACGTGATGACCGACATCTCCGATTTCGGGTTCCCCGACGATGTCACGTTCGCCCGCTGGCTGGTGCAGGTGGGTGGCGTGGCCGCGGTGCCCGGTTCGAGTTTCTATTCCGATCCCGCGGCGGGGAGCCAGCGCCTGCGTTTCCACTTCGCACGGAAACGAGAGACCTTGGAAGCCGCCGCCGAACGCCTGCAGTCCCTGCGGTCACGCCTGCCGGCGCGGCCGGAGTCCCTTACCCGGGGGTAGCACTTCCATGCACAAGTCCCGTCGTTCGTCCCTCGGTCCGTTCGCCATCGCCATGGCGCTGTCGTTGCTCCTGGGCTTCGGCTTCGCGCGTGCGCTGTCGGCCACCGATGACCTGCGCAGCCAGCTCGACTTGTTCTCGCAGGTGCTGTTCACCGTGCAGAACAATTACGTCGAGCAGCCCGACAACGAGAAGCTCATCAAGGGCGCGATCGACGGCATGTTGAAGACGCTCGACCCGCACACGGTGTTCCTGCCCAAGGTGCGCGCCGCGGCCATGGACGAGAACTTCCGGGCCGAGTACTCGGGCATCGGTGTGCAGTTCGACATCGTCGACAACAAGATCGTCGTGCTGTCGCCCATTGAAGGCACGCCGGCGTACCGCCTTGGCATCCGTGCCGGCGACAAGATCGTGCAGGTGGACGGCAAGCCCCTGAAGAAGGGCCTCGTCACCGACGACGTGTTCAAGCTCTTGAAGGGCCCCACGGGCACCACCGTGAACGTCGACATCGAGCGTCCGGGTGAGAGTGCGCTGCTCAACTTCTCGATCGAGCGCGCCAAGATCCCGATCGAGTCCGTGCCGTACTCGTACATGATCAAGCCGGGCGTCGGCTATGTGCGCATCATCCGGTTCGCGCAGACCACGGGCGAGGAGCTCGAGAAGGCGATCTTCACGCTGCGCGCCCAGGGCATGAAGAGCCTGTTGATCGACCTGCGCTCCAACTCGGGCGGCCTGCTGAACCAGGCGGTCGACGTGTTGGACCAGTTGGTGCCCGAGGACAAGAAGCTGGTGTACACGCGCGGCCGCATCCAGACCAGCAACGCCGACTATTACTCCACCGACCGCAAGGGCAAGTGGACCGACGGCGCGATCGTGGTGCTGGTGGACCACGGCAGCGCGTCGGCGTCCGAGATCGTGTCGGGCGGCCTGCAGGATCTGGACCGCGGGCTCGTGGCCGGTATCAACACGTTCGGTAAGGGCCTGGTGCAGAACCAGATCAACCTGTCCGAAGGCAAGCTGCTGCTGACGGTGGCGCGCTACTACACGCCCAGCGGCCGCGGCATCCAGCGCGACTACACCAAGTTCGAGGATCAGGCCGACTACCAGGCCGACGCGTTCAAGGAAGAAGTCCCCACGGACTCCGCGCTGGCGCTGCGGCCCAAGTTCAAGACCACGAACGGCCGTACGGTGTATGGCGGCGGCGGCATCCACCCGGATGTCGTCGTGCACGACTCGCCGCGCCTGACGCAGCCCGAGATCGAGATGATCACCAAGCGCGCGTTCTTCGACTACGCCAACCACATGGTGCAGAACCACAAGGCCACCGAGTGGAAGCCCGAGTCACTGGCGCGGGACAAGTTCAAGCTGCCGGAGTCCGACTGGGCCGAGTTGCGGTCGGCGATCGCCACCAAGGGCGTCAAGATGAACGACTCCACCTGGACCGCCGAGAAGCCGTTCGTGCTCCACCAGCTGCGCGCCGAGCTGGCGCAGCAGACCATGGGCTCGCTCGAGCGCTACAAGATCGCGGTGGAAGAGGACACGCAGCTCGCCGAGGCCCTGGCGCTGTTTCCGCAGGCGCAGAAGCTCATGGCCGGCAACGCCACCGAGTCCAAGGCCACGAAGGTGCGCCGGCCGTAAGCCGCACGCCTGCCGGCACTCACGACAAAGCCCCGCCGGGTCCGCCCGGCGGGGCTTTGTCGTGGGTGCCGGCAGGCTCAGTGCGTGGGCGGCGCCGGCTTGTCGTGGCGCGACTTCATGAACCCGATGCCGGGCTCCAGCACGCGCTTCCACACCGCGATCAGCTCGTCGCCGGCCTGCGGGTCGAACTCGCGCACCGCCTGGAGCAGGCAGGTGAGCCAGATGTCGTACAGGTGCGCGGGGATGTCATGCCCGCCCTTGCCGTGCACCGCACCGATGCGCTCCATGTGCACCATGCCTTCGGCCTTGCCCCCCGTGCTCAGCATCATGAGCACCAGCGAGGCCTTCAGCATGCGGCGCTGCTGCGCCAGGTCGGTGCCGGCGAACTTCTCGCGCGCCTCGGGCGAGGCTTCCAGGAAGATCTCGTAGAAGCGCTCGAGGAAGCGCGGCTGCGCGTAGCAGCGGGCCAGGCTGTCATCGAACTTCTCGAGGTCGTGCGGATTCATGGTGTGGGCTCCGGCGTATGGGTTCAGGGTACCGGCTTGGGGTCCGGCGCCTTCAGCGTGTTCAGGATCCAGGCGTAATCGAACGCGACTTCGTGCAGGGCATCGTAGCGGCCGCTGGCGCCACCGTGGCCAGCGCCCATGTTGCACTTGAACAGCACCGGCTGGCCACCCGTATCCAGGGTACGCAGCTTGGCCACGTACTTGGCCGGCTCCCAGTAGCCCACCTGACTGTCGTTCAGTGACGTCTTCACCAGCATGGCCGGGTAAGCACCGCGCGCGAGGTTGTCGTAGGGCGAGTAGCGCCGCATCACACGGTAGTCGGCCTCGACCTTGGGGTTGCCCCACTCCTCGAACTCGCCCACCGTGAGCGGCAACGACTCGTCGAGCATGGTGTTGATCACGTCCACGAACGGCACCTGCGACAGCACGCCGGTGAACAGGTCAGGGCGCAGGTTCACGACCGCACCCATCAGCAGGCCGCCCGCGCTGCCGCCCTGGATCACCAGGCGGTCGGGCGCGCACACCTTCTGGGCCTTCAGGTACTCCGCACAGGCGATGAAGTCCGTGAACGTGTTCATCTTGTTCGCCATGCGTCCGGCGTCGTGCCACTTCTTGCCCAGGTCGCCACCGCCGCGGATGTGCGCCAGCGCGTACACCACGCCGCGGTCGATCAGGCTGAAGCGCGCCGAGCTGAACGTGACGTTGCTCGAGATGCCGTACGAGCCGTACGAGTAGAGCAGGCAGGGTGCGGTGCCATCGTGCCTCACGCCCTTGCGGTAGAGCAGCGTGACCGGCACCTTCGTGCCGTCCTTGGCCGTGGCCGTGCTGCGCTCCATCACGTAGTGCGTCGCGTCCCAGCCGCCCAGAACGGCCGTGCGCTTGCGCAACTCCGGCTTGAGGCTCGTCAGGTCGAGGTCGTACACGCTCGGCGGCGTGAGGAACGACTGGTAGGCGTAGCGGAACGCCTTGGGGGCGTACTCGGCGTTGGTGGCCGGGCCCACCGTGTAGGCGGCCTCGTCGAAGTGCACGCGGCGCGAGCGGCCACCCTCGGGCTCCAGCACGGTGATCTGCGGTAGCGCGTTCTCGCGCTCGGTGAGCACCACGTGGTGCGCGAAGCAGTCGACGCCACTCAGCATGACGTGGTCGCGATGCGGAATGACTTCGGTCCAGTGGGCCGGGTCGGGCGTGGCGACGGGGGCGGTGACGAGCCGGTAGTTGCGGCCCAAGTCATTCGTGCGGATCCAGAACTCGCCGCGGCGGTGGTCGGCGTAGTACTCCACGTCCTGCACGCGCGGTGCCAGCGTCGTCCAGTGGTCCAGCGGCTTGTCCGCGCGCAGCACGCGCACCTCGGACGTGGTGTGGCTCGAGATCGTGTAGATCAGCCACTCGCCGCTGCGCGTGAGGCCCACGCTCACGTCGAAACGCTCGTCGCGCTCTTCGTCGCGCAGCACTGCGTGCGCTTGATCGAGCTCGCGTGCCAGCAGCCGGTAGCTGCGCTTGGAAGTGGCGTCCTCCTGCGTGTAGTAGAGCGTGCGGCTGTCGCTCGTCCACGCCAGGCTGGTGACGCGCTCGTCGGTCACGGTGAGCGTGTCGCCGGTGGCGAGGTTCTTCACGTGCAGGCGGTACTGGCGATAGCCGTTGTCGTCGGTGGTGTACGCCAGCAGCTGCTCGTCCGGGCTCACCTCGTAGTCGCCGATGGCCATGAACGTGTGGCCTTCGGCGAGCACGTTGAGGTCGAGCAGCACCTGTTCGGGCGCGTTCTCGCTGCCCTTTTTGCGGCAGTGGATGGGGTACTGCTTGCCCTCTTCCGTGCGCGAGTAATAGAGGTAGCTGCCGAGCCGGTAGGGCACCGACAGGTCGGTCTGTTGGATGCGCGCCAGCATCTCGTCGTAGAGCTTCGCGCGCAGCGGCGCCTGGGCCGCCGTGAGCGAATCCGTGTAGGCGTTCTCGGCGTTCAGGTACTCGATCACCTTGGGGTCGGTCTTGTGGCGCAGCCAGGCGTAGTCGTCCGGGATCGTCTCACCGTGCAGCACGTACTCGTGGGCCTGCTTCTCGGCGACCGGCGGCGTGGGCGTGGCGGCAGATGCGGCGTGGCTCATGAAGGCGATCCCCAACAGGCTCGAGAAGATGGCGCGCGCGACGGACGGGTGGTGGGCAAGGGGCATGCGGGACCTCCAGAAGTCCCGCAGCATAAGCCAAGGTCCGGCGCGGGGTGGAAACGCGGGTGGCCCGCGGGCCGGGCGGGACATGGTCCAAGAGGGGAGTCCGCCGGGGCCCTGTCTCTTATACACAT
>JBEBGT010000079.1:0-10664 GCA_040081365.1 Candidatus Eiseniibacteriota bacterium
CGGCGAGCGCTGTGGATGTGCTGAAGCAGGCCACGGAGCTCTATGCCAGCTCGGCCGACGCGCACGCCAAGTACGCCGAGGCCTGCCTGGCCGCGGGCCAGCGCGAGGCGGCCGTGCAGGCCAGCACGCGGGCGATCGCACTGGACCCGTATCACACCAGCGCGCGCGAGACGCTGCGCTGGGCGAACGGCCACTAGGCTCCCGCCCCTACGCCTCTCACCGTTTCACGCACAAGGAACGTGCACGTGGACGAGCAGCCGATCCGCAGCATCGCGATCAGCACCGGTGGCGGTGACGCCCCCGGCTTGAACGCCGTCATCCGCGCCACCGTGCTGGCCGCCGAGAACCGCGGCTGGGCGGTGTGGGGCATCCGTGATGGCTACCATGGCCTGCTGGCACCCGAACGCTACGGCGGCGACGGGATCATCCGGCTCACGCGCGCCCGCGTGAGCGGCATCGCGCACCTGGGCGGCACGATCCTCGGCACCACGAACCGCGGCAATCCGCTGCGCTTCCCGGTGCAGCAGCCCGACGGATCGTGGATCGAGCAGGACCGCGGCGACGAGCTGGTGGCGAAGCTCAAGGAGCGCGGCATCGACGCCATGATCGTGGTGGGCGGTGACGGCTCGCTGGGCATCGGCTACGAGCTGGCCAAGCGCGGGCTCAAGATCGTCGGCGTGCCCAAGACCATCGACAACGATCTCGAGAAGACGTTCATGACGTTCGGCTTCGACTCGGCCGTGTCGTTCGCCACCGAGTGCCTCGATCGTCTGCACACCACCGCCGCCTCGCACCATCGCATCATGGTGGTCGAGGTGATGGGCCGCTATGCCGGCTGGATCGCGTTGCACGCCGGCATCGCCGGCGGCGCCGACGCCATCTTGATCCCCGAGGTGCCGTTCGAGATCGAGCACGTGGCCGAGCACATCCGCAGGCGCGAGAAGAAGGGCCGGCTGGAGACACTCGTGGTGGTGGCCGAAGGAGCGAAGCCGAAGGGCGGCGCGGTGAGCGTGATCGGCAAATCGGTGGGCCAGGCCGAACGGCTGGGCGGCGTGGGCGAGAAGGTCGGCCGCGAGCTGGAACAACTCGTGGGCCGCGAGACCCGCGTGGTGGTGCTGGGCCACCTGCTGCGCGGCGGCACGCCCACGAGCTTCGACCGCCTGGTGGCGCTGCGCTTCGGCGCCGCGGCCGTGCGCGCGCTGGAAGCCGGACACTCGAGCGTGATGGTGTCGCTCGAACCGCCGCACGTGCGCTACCAGCCGCTCGAAGCGGCGGTCGGGCGCATGAAGACCGTATCACTGGCCAGCGACACCGTGGCCACCGCGCGCGACCTGGGGATCTGCTTCGGGGACTGACGCGGTCCGCAGCCGAAGCGGTCGTGGGCTCCCCTCGCACAACACCGGGGTCGCCACTCCACGGTCGAGGGTCGCCCCAGCCATCGTTGCCACAATGACGGGCCGCCAGGATTGGTCCCATACCCCGGCCACCAACTGGAGCCGACCGATGACCGGACGCGCCCCGGCGGTCCCCGGTGCGGACCCGAAGCACGAGACGCGCGCGGCCGGAGCACTTGTCAAGCAGTTCCCGGTTGTGGGCGGAACATGCCGCCGGGTACCTTCCTCAGGTGAATCGGCTTGTTGAAAGCCCTGTCTCGCCTTCAACCCGGGAACTCTCCTCATGAAAAGGTCAGCACCCCTCGCCCTACTGGCCCTGACGCTCTCGCTGCTCACCGCGCTCCCGTCGCTCGCCGCCCCGTTCGATCCGCCGGTGCCGCCCGAGAACCCGGAGATGGTCCGGAAGATCGCCACCGAGCGCGTCGTGCCGCGCTCGATCAACTTCAGCGACCTGCCGGTCCGCGAGCCGAGCGAGCACCTTCCGATCCAGAAGCGCCCGGACCGGAAGTGGAAGGAATACGAGGCGATGATCGCGGCGCTCAAGGCGAACCCGCCCGTGCTGCCGGCGACCGATGCCACGCAGTTCACGCGGGACACCACACCGGCGGCCGCGGAGAAGGGTGGGTTCAACGCGTTCGCCCCCACGCTCGGCACCGGCTTCGAGGGCATCACGCAGGGCGGCTTCATCCCCGGTGAGCCCACGGTCGGCGCCGGCCCGCTCAACATCTTCAGCGCGGGCAACGTCAGTGTCACCGTCACGAACAAAGATGGTACGAACCGCGTCGAGACCAACGGCGCCACGTTCTTCGGCGTGCCGGTGGCCGAGGGCGCGATCTCGGACGCCCAGTGCTACTACGACGCGCTGCGCGGCCGCTTCGTGGCGTTGTGCTTCACGCAGGGCACCTCGCCCAGCAACTTCTCGAACTTCTACCTGGCCATCTCCAAGACCAACGACGCGCGTGGCGCGTGGTGGCTGTACAAGTTCGACATGACGAAGGACGGCAACACCCAGACCAGCAACTGGTCGGACTACCAGGGCCTGGGCATCTCCGACGACAAGATCGTGTTCAGCGGCCAGCAGTTCACGTTCGCCACGAACGCCTACGTCTACCAGAAGTTCCGGGTGCTCGACCGCGCCGCGGCCTACTCGGGTGCCGCGCTCACCTACGTCGACTTCGCGAACTTCGCGCCGCCGGCCGGTGGCGATGCCAACGACAACTTCGTCACCAAGCCCGCTCGCAACCTCACTGCCGGCGACAACACCATCTACTGCCTGTGCGTGCGCACCGGCTCGGGTTCGCGCGTCACGTACCGCACCATCACGGGGCCGCCCGCGGCGCCGGCGCTGTCGAGCGGCAATCTGATCACCGTCGCGTCCTACTCGGCGCCGCCCGACGCGCCCCAGCTCGGCTCGGCCGCGCTCGTGCCTACGAATGACTGCCGCCCGAGCGACTTCTACGTGCGCAACGGCGTGCTCATCATCGCCTTCCACACCGCCGCCAACATCAGTGCTTCCAACGTGTCGGCGATCCGCCTGCTGCGCATCCGCACCAGCGACCGCGCGGTGCTCACCGACGAACTGTTCGGGCAGGGCAGCACGTTCTACTACTACCCGGCCGTCACGGTGGACTCGGTCGGCACGATCTTCCTGGGCTTCGGCCGGTCGAGCACCACCGAGCGCCCCTCGGCGTACGCCACCGGCAAGCGCCGCAGCGACGCCTCGATCCAGCCCAGCGCGCTCATGAAGGCCGGCCTCACCGCCACCGCGCAGACGCGTTGGGGCGATTACACCGGCATCGACCAGGATGCCTCGCTGTTCACACCCAGCTCGACCAGTGCGTGGTACGTGGGGCAGTGGACCAAGGCCACGAACACGTTCGGCACCTGGGTGAACAAGCTCACCTACACGTACGGCGAGGTGTTCGGCACCGTCACCGACGACTGCGACGGCGCGGCCGGCACCACCGGCGATCGCATCCCGATCGCCGGCATCACGGTGACGCTCAAGCAGGGCGTGACCACGATCGCCACCACCACCACCAATGCGCTTGGCCAATACAGCTTCGGCTACCTGGAGAGCGCCACCTACGACGTCCAGGTCACGCCGCCGGCCGGCGGCACGAACGTCGATGCCGTCGCCGGTACGGGCGGCACCACGCAGACGCGCATCAGCGCCTCCGACGTGCAGATCGCGATGACGAACGCGCAGCAGTCGAGCGGCAACCACTTCGTGGTCGCGAGCACCAAGGCCGCACCGGCGACGGCGTCGATCACGCCGAACCTGCGCGCCGTGGGCGACCCGCAGTTCATCCTCACCGTGACAGGCTCCAACTTCTCCACCTGCTCGGTCGTGCGCCTGGACGGCTCCGACCGCACCACGACGTTCCTGAACGCGACCACGCTCACGGCCATCATCCCCGCCACCGATCAGGGTGGCGGCGGCACGCGGGCGATCACCGTGTTCACGCCCACGCCGGGCGGTGGCACCTCGAACGCCCAGACGCTCACGATCGCGGGCACGCCCGACGTCACGCCCCCGGTCGTGAACCTCACGTCGCCGGACGGCGGCGAATCGTGGGCCGCGGGCAGCGTGCACAGCATCACGTGGACGGCCACGGACAACGTGGCCGTGGCCACGGTGGACATCGCGCTTTCCACCGACGGCGGCACGTCGTTCCCCACCGCCCTCGCCACGGGCATCGCGAACTCGGGCTCGTTCAGCTGGAACGTGCCGGTGACGCTCACCAGCACGGCGCGCGTCCGGGTGCTGGCGCGCGACGGCTCCAACAACATCGGCTCGGACTCTTCGAGCACGAACTTCGCGATCACCGGCTTCACGGTGGTCTCGAGCGCCGGTGCCAACGGCACCATCGCGCCGCTCGGCTCGATCGACGTGGCGCCAGGCGCTACGCCGTCCTACACGATCACGCCGGACGCCGGCTATCACGTGGCGGACGTGCTCGTGAACGGCTCCTCCGTTGGCGCGGTCACGAGCTTCGCGTTCCCGCCGATCGCCGCCAACCAGACGATCGCGGCGTCGTTCGCCATCAACACCTACACGCTCACGCTGCTCACCGCCGGCAGCGGCACGGTGGCCGCGGTACCGAACCAGGCTACCTACGACCACGGCACGGTGGTGCAGCTCACCGCCACGCCCAACGTGGGCTGGAACTTCGACTTCTTCAGCGGCGACCTGTCGAGCATCGTGAATCCGTCCAACATCACGATGGACGCCAACAAGACGGTGACCGCGAACTTCAGCCAGCACTTCTACACGTGGAACCAGACAGGTGCGTCGGCCTGGACCACGGCCACCAACTGGACGCCAACGCGCACCGTGCCGGCCACGAATGACGTGCTGATCTTCAACAACGGCGCCGCCGCGGCCGTGGTCAACAGCATCCCCACCCAGACCGTGGGCGCGATCCTCGTGAGCGGCAACACGAACGTCACGTTCAATGCCGCGGGTGCCGCGACGATCACGATCAACGGTGCCGCGGGCACCGACCTGAGCGTGGCGAACGGCTCGACGCTGCAGCTGACGGGTGCGAACGCAGTCACGCTGGCGCTGGCGGCCGGCACCACGGGCAGCATCACGGGCACCACCAACCTGGCGGGCGCGGCGCACCGCATCACCGCCGCGGACGCCGGCTCGCTGACGTACGGCAGCGGTGGCGTCATCGTCACGGGCGTGAGCTTCTCGGGCAACCCGTTCGGCACCACGTCGCTCAACTCGGTGGTGTTCAGTGCGGGCTCGCTCTACCAGCACATCGCGGGCGCCAACCCGTTCGGCGCCACGGCGCCGAACTCGGTGGTCACGTTCCAGCCCGGCAGCCGCTACCGGCTCGACGGCGCGCTCACGCCCGCCATGGCCGGCCGCACGTACGCCGACTTCGAGTACAACAACGGCGGCACGATCTCACCTACCGGCGGTACGGCGGTGACGGTCGACAGCCTCGTCGTGTCGCAGGGCATCCTCAACCTGAACCTCACGGGGGGCGCGTTCATCCGGGGCGACGTCCACGTGAAGGCCGCAGGCACGCTCAACTTCACGCCCGCGACCGGCGCACCGGTGTTCTCGATGAACGGCACGTCGGGCCAGTCGGTCGACATCCAGGGCGCGTTCAGCACCAGTACGAACGCCGTGTTCAACATCAACGATCCCTCGGGCGTGAACCTGGTCACGAACCTGGCGCTGAACGGCGGCCTGTCGTTCACGAGCGGTCGCGTCAATACGGGCGCCCGCACGTTGTCGCTGGCCACGGGTTCGGCCACCACGGGCGCCGGTCAGGGCACGGGCTGGGTGAACGGCAATCTCGCGAAGTCGTATGCCGCCGGCGCGTTCTCGAGCACGCTGGCCGTGGGTGATGCCGCGATCTACGCCCCGGTCGACATCTCGGGCACGGGCGCGGGTGCGGGCTTCGCGCTCACCGCCAGCACCACGGGCAGCGAGCACCCGGACTTCGGCACCTCGGGCCTCGATGCCGCGCGGTCGCTGAACCGGTTCTGGACGGTGACGTCGGCCAATGGCGCCGGCGCCACCTGGAACGCCACCCACCACTACGAGTCGTCCGACCTGGACGGCACCGCGGACCCGCTCACGTTCCAGGGCCGCGCGTGGAACGGTGCGGCGTGGTCGCCGCTCACGCTGGGCACGCTCACCGCCAACAGCGCGCAGGCCACGGGCGTCACCTCGGCCACTCCGACGCAGTTCGCGTTCGGCGATCCGCCGAGCTTCACGATCACGGCTTCGGCCGGAGCCAACGGCAGCATCGCGCCGTCGGGTGCCGTGTCGGTGGCCGCGGGCGCGAACCAGTCGTTCACGATCACGCCCGATGCCGGGTTCCACGTGGAGGACGTGCTCGTGGATGCGGTCAGCGTGGGCGCGGTGACGAACCACACGTTCACGAACGTGACCGCGAACCACACCATCGCCGCGAGCTTCGCGGGTGACGCCCGCACGCTCACGGTGAACATCGTGGGCGGCGGCGCGGTGCTCAAGTCGCCGGATCTGCCGAGCTATCCGAACGGCTCGAATGTCCAACTCACGGCCGTCGGCAACGTGGGCTGGGTGTTCGGTGCCTGGAGTGGCGACCTCGTGAGCACGAACAACGTCGAGAACCTGCTCATGGACGCCGCCAAGACGGTGACGGCCACGTTCACCGACATCGCGGCCCCGACGGTCGCGGTGACGGCACCCAATGGGGCCGAAGTCGTCTCGATCGGCACGAGCACGTCGGTCACGTGGACGGCGGCCGACAACGCCGCGGTCACGGCGATCGACATCGAGCTGTCGCGCGCGGGTGTCGGTGGACCGTATGAGTCGGTCGCGTCCGGCCTGCCCAACTCGGGCACGTACAGCTGGACGGTGACCGGCCCGGTCACGTCGAACGCGATCATCCGGGTGACGGCGCACGATGCCGCCGCTCACACGGCGCAGGATGTGTCGGATGCGGACTTCCAGATCGCGGCGGGCGCCGGTGTCAACGATGGACCGGTGACCGCGTTCGCGCTGTCGCCGGTCGTGCCGAACCCGGTGCGTAGCGCCTCGCGGTTCCAGTTCGCACTGCCGCGTGAAGCCAACGTCCGGCTCACGCTGCATGACGTGCAGGGCCGCGAACTGCTGGTGCTGGCCGAAGGCGCGTACGGACCCGGCCGCCACTCGGTGGACTGGTCGAGCTCGGGTCACACGGCGCTCGACCCGGGTCTGTACTTCGCCCGGCTCACCGTGCCGGGACACACGATCACGCGGCGCTTCGTGCTCATGAAGTAGCCGCACGGCTGGAACCGAAGCCCCGGTCGCGCACGCGGCCGGGGCTTCGTGCTGCACGGTGGCGTGCCCGCGGGGCGCAACTCCCCTATGCTCGCTGGACCGCATGACGACCCCGACCTCACGATCGCCCCAGCCCGCGGCAAGCGGCGCGAACGGACCTGCATGAGACGCCTGCTGCCGTTCGCGCTCGTCGCACTGCTCGCGCTCACACTGCTGCCGGGCCTGGCCGCAGTGGACGCCATCGACGAGCGCGAGGCGCGCGACCTGGTGACCGCGACCGAGTCGACCGACCACCGGGACTGGATCACGCCGGTCTACGCGCACGAGCCGTTCTTCGAGAAGCCGCTCATGGGCTATGCGCCCGAGGTGCTGGCCATCCGCGTGCTGCGACGCTGGCTGCCCATGGCGGAAGGAGCCACCGGCGAGGTGGCGGCCTCGCGCCTGGTGCGCGCACTGCTCGCTGCCGCACTTGCGTTCACGGTGGCGATCACCGGCTCGCGGCTGTTCGGCGCGCGCAGCGGCTGGCTCGCGGGCATCGCGCTCGCGAGCATGGTGGGATTGCCACTGGCCGCGCGCGCCGATGGCGTGCAGGTGTACGCCACGCTACTCACCTGGCTCGGGCTCGAACGTCTTCTGACCGTGCTCGCCGGCCGCACGCGCGCACCGGCCGGCGCGTTGGTGATGGGCTGGTTGGCGCTGGGTGCCGCCGCCACCACGGGCGGACCGCTGCCCGCTCTATGGCCGCTCGCGGGTTTCGCGCTCTACTTCGGACTCGCACGCCACCACCACGGCTGGCGCGTGCTCGACCCCGCGGCGGGTGCGTTGATCATGGTGGGCGTGTGCCTGCCGTGGTACGGGCTCATGACCGCGATCCACGGCGCGCCGTTCGTGGCGCACGTGCCGTGGTTCCCATACGGCTCGGGCGAACGTGGCGCGTGGTGGGTGAGCGCGCCGCTCGCACTGTCGTTCGCGGTGGTCACCAGCTTCCCGTGGACGCCGTTGCTGGCGGCAGCGCTGGCCGATGCCGCGCTGCGGTTGCGCCAGACGGCGGTCTACCCCACGCCCGGCGCACCGCTCGACACGGAGCACCTGGAGCACTTGCTGCTCGCGCTCGTCTTGGCGGGTTCGCTGCCGGTGGCGCTGTATCCGAGCCCCCCGCTCACGGCCGCGCTACCCGCGCTGCCCGCGGTCGCGCTGTTGGTGGGACGCTTCGCCGACCGCGTCCTGTCGGGCGGCGGTGACCTCAAAGCACTCTCGCAGGCCACGCGGTTGCTGGCGGTGATCGGTACCGCGTTCGCACTGGTGGGTCTGGCGATCGCGGCACGCATCCCGACGGCGGCGGCACCGCTGCGGCTGCTGTCGGTGCTGGTGTTCCTGTCGGTGTGGGCGCCGCTGCTGGCGGACCTGCGTCGCGCGCGCAAGTGGGCCGTGGCGCTGTTCGCGCTGCCGGCGGCACTGGGTGCTCCCGTACTGCACACGCGCGTGTTGCCGGCGCTCGAGCCGTGGCTCAATGCGCGCGCCGTGGCCGAGGCCATGGAGCGCGTCTCGCCGCCCGACTCGCCGCTGGTGCTGTTCGAAGCGCCACCGGCGTCACTGCGCCAGAGCCTGCCGCGCAACCTGCTCGCGCGCACGCAAGTGGAACCCGGCGACGCCGATGCGACCGCGCGCGATGGCTACGTGTATGCTGCGTACCGGCCCGCGAACGAGAAGCTGGCGCTGGCCGGCCTCGCCGGCCTGGGCTCGGCGCCGCAGGTGCTGGCGAACACACCCGTGCTGGTGCTGGTGCGCGTGCGCGTTGAAATGCGCTAGATTCGGCGGCCTGCTCGGGAGCCCCCGGTCCGGAGCGATCCCCCGATCCCTCGTCACGGATCCTCGGAGGTCGCATGAACCGCTGGTGTTTCGCTCTTGCCGTCGAGCTGCTGTTGGCCGCCAACGTCGCGCGGGCGGGCTCGATCACGTCGTTCGAACCGGATACCACGTCGGCGCTGGCGCGCCGACCCAAGGGCACTCCGCCCGACATGGTGGACGTTCCGGTATGGCTCGGAGTGCAGACCGCCGTCGCAAGTCCTCATACGTCGGACGCCTACGAGCTGCCCGCCGTCAGTGTGGCCCCCCTCTGGCTGGGAGCCTCGGCCACCTACCCGTGGCGCACTCGCGGGCTGGGCTGGGTGGAGATGAACTACGAGCGTGTCCGATTCTTCCGCCGCGGCACGGCGTTCGTCGACAGCTCGAACTTCACCCGCTTCTTGCCCGGCAACAGCGCACAGTTCGACCAGTTCACCGTACGCTGGGGGCTCGAGCGCTGTGTGGGGTCGCAAGCGAAGCCGTGGGCGACGATCGGCGCCGGCCTCGGGTATGCGACCGGGTTCGGGAACGTGAACGGCTTCGATGGGAACATGCTGACCGGGCAGGTGCTGGGCCGCGTGGCGCTGTTCGTGTACCCGTTCCAGATCACGCGCATCGGCCTGAACCTGACCGGCGGGCCGAGCTACAGCCACATCGAGCACTATGGCGGCACCGCCTGGAATCACGCGGAAGTGACCTTGCGCGTGGAGAGCATGCTGCGGCTCCCCCGCCGGCTCATCCCGCCAGCGCCGAACGCGGCACCCTGACGGCGGGCGGCTCGCGGTAGCGCCCCGGGCCCGGCCGCCGTTCGCACGGAGTCCCGGCCGAGTCGCACCTGACGCGGCCCCGGATCGAGTTCCGGAATCGTCCGCTGTGCGCCCCGGCGGCATGCTATTCCTTGCGGCATGACACTCGACCCCGAGATCTGCTGGCGAGCCTGGTCCACGCGCGACGTGCGCTTCGTTGGCCGCTTCGTGATGGGCGTGACGAGCACGGGCATCTACTGCCGCCCGGGCTGCCCCGCGCGGCTGCCGGCGCGTCGCAATGTGGAGTTCTACGCCACGCCCGCCGCGGCCGAGACCGCGGGCTTCCGCGCCTGCCTGCGCTGCCGGCCCGACCGTGCACCGGGCTCGCCGGCTGCAGGTGGCACCGCCACCACGGTGACGCGCGCGCTGCGGCTGATCGACGAAGGCGCACTGCGCGATGGTTCGCTCGAGGACCTGTCCGCGCGGCTCGGCGTGACGTCGCGCTGGCTGCGCGAGTTGTTCGCCACGCACGTCGGGGCCGCCCCGCTCGACGTGGCGCGCACCCGGCAGGCGCACCTCGCGCGCCGGCTGCTCGAGGACACGGCACTCCCGGTCGAGGACGTAGCGGCCGCGGCGGGCTACGGCAGTGCGCGGCGCATGCGCGCGGCCATGCAGCAGACGTTCCGGCGTTCACCCGCCGAGCTGCGCCGGCAGGTGCCGGCGCTCTCGGACGGCGCGCTCGCGTTGCGGCTCCCCGCGCGGCTGCCGTTCGATGCCGCACCGCTGCTCACGTTCTTCGGGGCGCGCATGATCCGCGGCGTCGAGGAGCTGTCCGGCGGCGTCTACCGCCGCACGTGCGCGCTCGATGGCTCGCCCACGGTGTTCGAGGTGCGCGCACTCACCGAT
>JBEBGT010000559.1:0-2824 GCA_040081365.1 Candidatus Eiseniibacteriota bacterium
TCCTTGGCATGGTCGGTGTGCCGGTGGAGGGCATCGGCATGATCCTCGGCATCGACCGGCTGCTCGACATGTGCCGCACCACGCTCAACGTGACCGGTGACCTCGCCGCCGCCGTGGTGGTGTCGCGCGGCGAGTCCGCGCCCACGCCGTTCGAAGGCTGAGTGGCGCCGCCCGCGGCGTTCGGCGCGCTGCTGCTGGGCGCGGGCATCCACGGCCTCGCCACCGCGTGGCAGCTCGCGCGCATGGGCGTGCCACGCGTGGGGCTGGTGGAGCAGTTCCGGCTGCACCACGACCGCGGCAGCTCGCATGGCGCGGGCCGCATCACGCGCAGCACGTACTCCGACGCGCGCTATGTGCGGCTGGTGCGCGTCGCGCACGAGCACGACTGGCCCCGACTCGAGCGCGAGAGCGGCATGCAGCTGATCCATCCGGCCGACGGCATCTTCTTCGGCCCACCCGATGGCGACCTCGAGCAGTGGGCCGCGGCCGTCGCGAGTGCGGGCGCCACCGGCGTCGAGCGCCTCGATCCGGCCGAGGCGCGCCGGCGCTTTCCTGCGTTCGCGTTCCCCGACGCGCACGCCGTGCTGCACGACCGCACCGGCGGCGTGATCGCCGCCGCCGACACGCTCATGGCGCTCGACCGGCGCTGCCGCGTGGAAGGCGTGCACGTGCTCGAGGACACGCGCGTGCTGGCGTTGGACCCGAGCACCGACCCGGTGGTGGTCGACACCGACCGCGGCCGGCTGCTGGCCGAACGCGTCGTGGTCACCGCGGGCGCGTGGGTGGGCCGGCTGCTGCCCGAGCTGGGCACCCGGCTCTCGGTGCAGCGCCAGCACGTGGGCTACTTCGAGCTCGACACGCCCGCGGCCGAGCAACGGCCCGGGCGCTTCCCGGTGTGGGTGTACCTGGGCTCGCCCGCGAGCGGGCTCTACTACGGACTGCCCGAGTTCGGCCGTCCGGGCATCAAGGCCGCGCTGCATGGCGTGCGCGCCGGCAGCGATGACGCCGACGAGCAGCCGGGGCCCGACCCGGCCGCGATCGAACGCGTGCGCACGTGGCTCTCGCACCAGCTCGCCGTGCCCGTGCGCGCCACGCTGCATGCCGAGACGTGCTTGTACGCCAACACGCCCGATGAGCACTTCATCATGGGTGCACTGCCGGGCCACCCGCAGGTGATCGTGGGCTCCGTGTGCTCGGGCCATGGCTTCAAGTTCGGTCCGCTCGCGGGCCGCCTGCTCGCGGAGCTGGCGCTTCGGGGCCGCACCTCGGTGCCGGAGTTCGAGGACGCACGCACCACCTTCGCCGTGGCCGCGCGCCCCTAGCCCGGGGCGGCGCGAACGCGTGGGCGGACGGCAGGAGTACGACCCGTAACCCCAATCTCGACAACAGGTTCACCTAATGGGAGAACCTTGACTGGCGCTGCACGCCGGGGGTGTTATCCTTCAGTCACGATTCTTGCGTGTTTCAACACACGTCAGCTTCGGGTCAAGAGTGTGAGCCTCCTGCGCGCACACTCCATCCAACGCGCAGGTTGGAACACGGTCTTCCGCACTCCGGGTTCTCTTCGTACCGATTCGCCGCCATCGGACTGGCCGCGGAGCCCCACCGCTCCCAGGCTCCCCGACCTCACGCTCTTTCCCACGTTCCAAGGAGATGCCCATGAAGCTCGCGACTCGCTCGCTGTTCGCTGTGCTCGCCCTGGCCGCCTCGGCCTCGTTCGCCATCGCCGCCCCGTCCAACTGGAAGATCGACGCCGCGCACACGGAAGTCGGCTTCGAAGTGCGCCACTTCTTCAGCAAGGTCCACGGCGTGTTCCATGACGTCGAGGGCACCATCGCGTTCGACGAGGCCGATCCGGCCGCCATCAAGATCGACGCCACGGTGAAGGTCGCCAGCGTCGACACCGGCAACGAGAAGCGCGACGGCCACCTGCAGAGCGCGGACTTCTTCGAGGCCGAGAAGAACCCGACGCTCACGTTCAAGAGCACGAAGGTCGCCAAGGCCGGCAAGGGCAAGTTCAAGATCACGGGCGACCTCACCATGCGTGGTGTCACCAAGTCGGTCGTGTTCGATGCCGACTTCCTCGGCGCGTCGGACATCAGCGTGGGCGGTCAGTCGTGGGGTTCGAAGGCCGGTTTCGCCGCCACGACCACGGTGAACCGCAAGGACTTCGGCATCAACTGGAACAAGACGCTCGACAATGGCGGCGTCATGGTCGACGACATGGTCAAGATCGTGCTCAACATCGAGGCCGACAAGGCTCAGGCGCAGTAAGCCAGCGGCACACCGGTCCAACAGCGAACGGCCCGGGGCGCGAGCCCCGGGCCGTTCTCATGCTCACGAGTTCGCGGCTCGCGCCGCCTCGTTCACTACCGGAACAGCGACTTCACGCGCGTCCAGGTGCTCTTCGCCGCGGGCACCGGAGCCGAGCCGAGCTGCGCGCGCAGCTCGCCGCCCGGGAACACGGTCGAGTGGATGTTCACGTAGAAGTTGCCCGAGTTCAGGTTCGCCACGTCGGTCGGCGTGATGCCCGTCACCAGAAAGTTGGTGAGCGTGCCGCTCTTGAGATCCCCAGCGAGCACCCAACCGGCCGGCACGCCGACGAAGCCCCACTTCACACCGGCGTTCTGGCCGGCCGGGATGGGACCGTGGATGTGCGACGCCGTGTACGTGCCGACGAGGTTCTGGAACTGCACCGTGACCAACAACTGGGTCTCGGCCGCGTTCAGGACGACCGTGGCATTGCCCGTGGCGGCGGTGGCCACCGGCGGGACCTCGGTGGCGCCGGTGAGGACGCCGATGTACGTCGTCTGGGCCGCCGCCG
>JBEBGT010000080.1:0-10650 GCA_040081365.1 Candidatus Eiseniibacteriota bacterium
GAACCCGAGCCCTGCAGCCCCTGCGGCGACGGCGTCGACTCGAGCACCCAGCCCTGCTCGCGTCGCGCCCACGCGGCGCCCGGCGCCGGGACCGCCAGTCCCCCGGCCCCATAGCGCACATCGTCGGCGAGCTGTTCGCCTGTGGCCTCGCGCAGCACGAGTTGCAGATGGCCGCCCGCCGGATCGAGGGCGGCGGGCAGCGCGGCATCGGGGGCGAACCCGAACTCCTGCGCGAAGCCACCGCCGCCGATGACCGCGCTCGGGCGCCGGCCCCAGTAATGCCCGGTGTCCCGGCCGAACAACGCACCGCTTTCCCCACGCACGGCACCGTCGGGCCCGAGCACGCGCAAGCGCAGCGAGCTCGAGAGTGTCGCGAACGCGGATCCCGGACCGAGCGTCACGTACTGACGGGCGTCGCCGTCCGCGGAACAGCCGAGGAACATGCCCGTGAGCCGCACGAGGCCGGGCTGCCCGCGCTGTTCGAGACAGGGTGACGACGACAGGTCGATCTCGGTACCGTCCCAGCGGCGCACGCTCGCCGTGGTCTCCTCGGTGAAGCCCGACGTGGCGCTGCGCACGTACGAGCGCCCCGGTTCGGGGGTGTACGGTAGCGAGAAGACGTAGTTCGCGAGCACACGCTCGGATGCCCCCGTGCGGCGCTCGAACAGGCTCACCGTGGCGGCCGAAGCACCGAAGCCCTGCGAGAGCACGCCATCGGGGGCGACCCCGGCGGCCGCTTCGAAGCCGGGACCGGCGATGAGCAGCGAGCGGCCCGCGGGCCACACCGAGTCCGCGAGCGCACCGCGCCGGAGCGGCCAGTACTCTCGCGTCGTCGACGCATCCTGTACGCGCAGTCCGAGCGTGGAGTCCGGGCCCTGGCCGCTCAGGGCGGTGAGTTGGACGAACGACAGGTCCGTGGCCCCTGAGCCGCACGCTCCCATGATGCGCGACACCACGATCGGCGTCGGCGGCGTGCTGGGCGGAGACGTCGTCACGTGGCAGTCCACGAACGCGCGCGACGTCCCGAGTCGCGTGCGCGGTATGGCCAGCCGCTTCACCCACCCGAGCAGGGAGTCCGGCGCCAGTCCGTGACCTCCCACCGGCTGCGGGAGCAGTCGTGCGTCATAGGCTTGGCTCCACCACACGAAGTCACCGGCAAGGCGCTTCTCCACGAACTCGATCCGGCCCCCGAGCGTGTCGAGCGGACCGGGCAGCGCGGCGTCCGGCGAGACCTTGCCGGCGAGCGCGGGGGCGACGAGGAAGTTCGCGAGCTCCTCCGTGGAGGCGCCGAGGTACGGACCCAGCAGGTCGCTCACCGTCCCGATGCGCGCGCCGGTGTGGTCGTAAAGACGCAGGTCGTAAGTGGAGTCGACCACGCCCAGCCCGTCCGGGGCTCCCAACTGGAGGTACTGGCCCGTGAGCGACCCATCACTGCAGCCCAGCGCCATCTGGCGAAGCACCAGCACCGGCGCCGGCGGCGAGCAACTCTCGGGAAAGCGGCCGACGTCGCCGTGCAGGTTGACCGGCCGGGGGCCGCGCCGCGCGCGGCCCGTGGCCTCGTCGACCTTGACCGTACCGCGCACCGGGTCGAACAGGGGGTAGTAGCTCACGTAGTCCGTCTCCGTCTCGGTGCCCAGCAGGGTGTCGCGGGAGAAGAACCGGATATTCCCGCCGGCCGACAGGAGCGTGGGTAACAGAGCGTCGGGGCGCACGCCCGCAAGGGATTCGATCGAGGGCTTCGCCACCAGCAGCGTGAGCTGCTCACCCGGCCTGGGCAGAACGGTGATGCTGTCCGGGATGAGCGGGTAGATCGTGCCGACCTTCTTGCCGGTCTGGCTCGAATAGAAGTTGAGGCCGATGGTGCGATTGGGCTCGCGCCCGCCCGCGAACGGGCCCACGAGCAGGTAGCTGCCCTCGCTCGAACCGCCCTCGCATTCCAGGAAGAGCTCGAGGATGCGCTGATTCGCGAGTTCCGGTGCCAGATCGTGGCAGCCCACGATCGCGCGCGACAGATTGCGGCTGTCGACGGGCTCGGGATGTCGCAGGCGCCCGAGCACGCCGTTCGGGACGAGCTCCACCGCCAGGCCCCCGCGCGGCACCGCCGTGGACGAATCCAGCGTGCCGTAGCGCAGGTGCTGCGAGACGCGCTCGACGCCAGCCTTGATCGACACGATCTCGATGTCGCCCCCCAGCGAATCGAGCGGCACCGGCAGCACCGCATCGACCGGCAGCGGATACTCGGGGGCCCCGAACAGCCAGTTGGCGCCGGACAGCGTCTGGCCCGTCAGCCGGCCGAACGGGCGCGCCACCGTTGCCATGAGCTGCCCCAGATGGTCGCGGATGCGCATGACGAACGTGGTATCGGGGAGCACACGGCTCGCGGTGGTGAACTGAACGAACTGCCCCTGCCGCGAGCCATCGCTGCAACCCATGCACAGCTGCCCGCCCGCAAGCACCGGGAAGACCTGCGCTTCGGGCGGAGGCGGAGCCGCGGCGTGGCACCCGATGATCGTGCGCGTGCCGCCCCGGCTGTCGACCGGCGCCGCCGGCACGAACGCGAACGCACCCGCGGTGTCGATCCGCATGGTCACGCCGCGCGCAGGCGCCGGGATGCCGTCCAGGCCATACCGGAAGCGCTGGCTGGCGCGCACGATCCCATTGCGCACCGAGACCACCTCGACCATGCCGCCCAACGAATCGAGCAGCACCGGCATCGTGGCATCGATCCCAGCGCCGAACGACTCGGCACCCACGAGCCAGTCCTTCGCGACCGTGGGCCGCGTATCGGCGAGTGCGCCGAACAGCACGGGGCGGAGTCCGATCCGCGTGCCCAGCCGGTCGTAGAGGCGCAGCTCGAAGCTGGCGTCCAAGCGCACCCCGGGCACGGTGCGGAACTGCAGGTACTGCCCGCGCCGCGAGCCGTCGAGACACGTGAGGAACACATCGACCGACTTGAGCACCGCGGTGATCGCGGTGTCCGCCGGCGGGACCACGACGGGACAGCCGAGGAAGTTGTTCGCGGCCACGCGCGGCTGGGGCGAGTTGGAGATCCGGTAGTCGAGATCGCCGAAGCGCACCAGGCTCTGCCCGGCCGCCGGGGCCTGGAACGGGCCGCCGTATCGCAACTCCTGGATCACCGATTCCACCGCGCCGCTCGCATCGAGCCGCACGAGCGAGAACCGGCCGCCCGTGGAATCGGGCAGCACATCGAACGGGGCATCGGGACGGTTCCCGACCGCATTGGTGAGCCCTGGCGTCCCCAGCAGCCAACTCGTGCCGAGCGGCCACGACTCGCCCACACGCGAGCCGAACGCGAACGGCACACGGCCACGGAACACCCCGAGGGAGTCGAACACCTCCAGCGCGAGTGCGGCGTCGCGCTTCTCTCCCGTCGCCGTCGCCACGATCTCCACGAAGTGATTGGACGGCGACTCGCGCCCGCAGCGCAGCAGCACTTCCTCGATCCGGAACGACGACGGGGCGTCGCACTGCGTGGCGCTGCGGAGCGCGCCGTCGTGTCCGGTGGGGGTCGGGGTCGCAGTGGCCACATAGCGCCCCGCGCTCAGCACCCACGAGCCACCCGGATCCGGCCCCGCCACAGGCGACGCGCCGTAATCGACATGGCTCATCTCGACTTCTTGCCCGCTGCCATCCGCGCCGTACAGGACGATGCGGCCGCCCTGCGGATCGAGCGGCCGCGGCCACACGAGGTCCGGCGGCGCCTGGAACGTGGACAACAGGCTGGCGTCGCCCACGAGCCAGGGCCGGGTCGGGGCCCACGCGCTGCCGGCGAGGCTGCCGAAGCCGAGCGGGAGATCGAACAGCGTGGCACCCGTGTGGTCGAGTGCCCGCACAGCGAGGTCGGGATCGAGGCTCTGGGTGAGCCCCACCGGGGCGATCTCGATGAAACCCGCCTGCGGTGCGCCGTTCGCACAAGCGGTCGCGAACTCCTGCACCACGATGGGGCGCACGGGACTCGCGAAACAGTCCGGCGCGGCTGCACGCGCGCCCACGAAGTTCGTGGGCGAGGGCTGCACCGAGGGCTGGTAGCCTCCGCCGACCGTGCGCTCCATGCTGCGCCCGTTCGCCGGAGCGCGCGTGTCCACGCTGAAGTCCGAATACTCGAAGCGGCGGATCAACGTCTCGGTGTTGTTGGCATTGCGTCGGTAGAGCACGAACGCACCCGTGGTGCTGGGCGCGCGTGCGATCACGGTGTCGGGAGTCACGCTCGTGAGCAGCGCGAACGCCTCCGTGGCGATCAGGTAATGCTGCCCTTGCGGCCACGGCTGGGCGGTGTGCGAGCCGAACACCCCCGGCATATCGAGCAGGACGCTACCCGAGGGTCCCAGCAGCCGCAGCCCGACGCCGGCATCGAACGACTGACCGGGACCATCGGCGATCAGTTCGAGGAACGCGCCGGCCGAACCGCCGTCGGAGCAGCGCAGCATGAACTCGCCGACGACCACGCGGTCGACCGCGGCGCGCGCCGGTGCGGCGAGCGCGACGAGGGCGGCGAACAGGAGCAGCGCGTGCAGGGTGCGAAGAACCCGGGAGCACAGGGGTCGGGACATGCCGGAGTGAGCCTTCGGGACCGCGGGTTTGTCGACCCTGGGGGGTGGACGGGAATCTTCCTGCAATCCGGCGCCCCTCGCCAGTGGATTCCGGTTCGCCCCCGCCTCCCGGGGCCTCCAGTCCGGCCCCGAGCGACCGAGACTTCGACCGGGAAGACGACCGGGGGTTCCCCCGTACCCGTATGGAGGCCGCACGGATGTTCGGCTGGTTCAAGCGCATGCTCGCCGCGCCCGAGGCGCCGGCCCCCATCGAAGTCGAGGCCCCACCGGTCTCGGCCGAGGCGGACTTCATGCCGCGCGAGATCGCCCCGGCCCCGACCCTGGCCACGGCCTCGTTCACGGGTGCCGCGCTCGCCGCACTGCACTCACGCCTGCAGGCCCAGGTCGCCGAGCGCTCCCGCGGCATCCTGCAGGCGATCGAGCGCGAACCCTACGCGCACGACGTCCGCGCGTTGCTCGAGCTGGTGGCGAACTCGGAAGAGGGCACGATCCGCCCCATCCCCACCGCGGCCAAGCGCGCCATGTCGCTGGCGCGCAACCCCAACGCCAACCTGGTCGACGTCGCCGAGGCGTTCGAGCGCGATCCGTCGCTGGCCGAGGGCCTGCTGCGCATGGCCAACTCGTCGTGGTATCGCGGCGGCGACGAACAGGTGGACAGCTTGCGCGAAGCGCTGCAGCGCACGGGTTCGTCGGGTGCCGAGATCGTGATCATGGAGAATGCGCTCAAGGGCACGTTGTGCCGGCCCGGCAGCGCGTACGAGGGCATGGTCGCGCAGGTCTGGCTGCACCTGTCGCGCACCGCGCCCATCGCGCGCACGCTCGCACGCACGTTCAGCGTCGAGCCCGACACGGCGTTCATGCTCGGACTCCTGCACGACGCCGGCAAACTGGTGTTGTTCGACGCGCTGTCGGAGTACCGCCACCGCACCCGGCATGCGACCCGCCTGCCCTATAGCGTCGCGCGCGGCATCTTGAGCGAGCTGCACGAACCGCTGGGCGGACTCGCGATGCTGCGCTGGGGACTCGAGCCCGACCGCGCCGCGGCCGTGGCGGATCATCATCGCCGTGCGCAACCCCACACGGTGAACCCGGCGTCCGAACTGCTGTTCGTGGCCGAGCGGGCCGACCTTGCCCTGGCCGCGGGCGAACCGTGTGACCTGACGGAGTGGATCGCCACGGGCGGCCTCGAGATCGGGCACGAGACGCTGCGCCGTGCCCTCGATGACGCCACCGGGGGCGCGCTGCGCTTCCGTGAGGCGGCCGAGGACGAGGGCTTCGCGCACGCTGCCTGAGCCCGGCGTCCGCACGCGCCGGCCGCGGTCAGCAGCCTCGAGGTCCGTGTGCACCTCAAGCATCTGTTGCGCGCGTAAGACCGAGGATCCCAAGCACTTCGCCGGTTGCCCTTGAACGCGGCGCCGGTCGCGCTAGCGTAGAGGACGCGGCAGCGCCGTCGTCCGCAACCGAACGGGATCCCACCCCGGGGCCCCCAGGACCGGCGCCACCTACGTGCGCACCACGACGCGCGGGCCTGCCGCGGGCCCATTCCGGTGCGAGGGCGCACAGACACCCATGGGGTGAGGAAGTCATGTCGCAAGTCGCGATGTTCCTGCCGTATGTCCTCGGAGGGTTGTTGCTGCTAGTCGTGTTGTTCCTGTTGTCGGGCATCCGTTTCATCCCCAACAACAAGGTCGGCATCATCGAGATGCGGATCAGTCCCAAGGGCTCGCTCGACAAGGGCGTGATCGCGCTGAACGGCGAGGCCGGTTTCCAGCCCGGCGTGCTGCGCGGCGGCCTGCATTACCTGCTGCCCATCCAGTACGACGTGCACATCGTGCCGTTGGTCACCATTCCGCAGGGCAAGATCGGATACGTGTTCGCGCGCGACGGCCAGCCGCTGCCGCCGTCGCAGACCTTGGCGTCGAACGCCACGGCGACGGACTTCCAGGATGCCGCCGAGTTCCTGAGGAAGGGCGGCCAGCGCGGGCCGCAGCGCAAGATCGTCCGCGAGGGCACGTACGCGCTGAACCTGGCGCAGTTCGTGGTCATCACGCAGGAACGGCTGTACTACCTGCCGCTCGAGAAGGGCGAACAAGAGGTGTTCCATCGCATGGCGGCCGTGCTCAGCGAACGCGATGGCTTCACGCCCGTCGTGATCAAGGGCACCGACGACGTGATCGGGATCGCGACCGTGCACGACGGACCGTCGCTGCCCCCGGGACAGATCATCGCGCCCACGGTGGGCGAGTCGCCCGCGCAGGCCGAGACGTACCACAACAGCTTCCAGGACCCGGAGCGGTTCCTGGCGGCGGGCGGCCTGCGTGGCCGCCAGTTGCAGGTGCTCGTCGAGGGCACGTACTACATCAATCGTGTGTTCGCGACCATCGAGATGGTGCCCAAGACCATCATCGAGGTGGGCAACGTGGGCGTGGTCGTGTCGTACACGGGCGAAGTGGGCGCGGACGTCTCGGGTGCCGAGTACAAGCACGGCGAACTGGTGTTGAAGGGCACGCGTGGCGTGTGGAATGAAGCGCTGCTGCCCGGCAAGTACGCGTTCAACACCTATGCCGGTAAGTGCATCTCGGTGCCGACCACGAACTTCATCCTCAAGTGGACGCGCGGCGAGGTCGGCTCGCACCGCTTCGACGAGAACCTGGCCGAGGTCGCACTCATCACCAAGGACGCGTTCGAGCCGTCGCTGCCGCTGTCGGTGGTCGTGCACATCGACTACCGCAAGGCGCCGCTCGTGATCCAGCGCTTCGGTGACATCAAGAAGCTGGTCGAACAGACGCTCGACCCGATGGTCTCGGCGTACTTCAAGAACATCGGGCAGACGCGCACGCTCATCCAGCTCATCCAGGACCGCAGCGACATCCAGCAGATCGCGGGCGAGCAGATGAAGGCCAAGTTCGCGCTCTACAACCTCGAGCTGCAGGAAGTACTCATCGGCACGCCCACGTCGGGTGGTCAGGGCGGCCAGATCGAGCAGATCCTCACCCAGCTGCGCTCGCGGCAGATCGCCACCGAGCAGGTCGAGACCTACAACCGCCAGGAACAGGCGGCGGTGAAGGAACGCGAACTGCGCGAGGCCGAGTCGCGCGCCAAGCAGCAGACCAACATCACGGAGTCCGAGCTGTCGATCCTCGTGCAGGCCAACACCGGCAAGGCCGACCTCGCACGTGCGCAGCAGGAGGCCACGAAGATCCAGACCATCGCCACCGCCGAGGCCGAGCGCATCCGCATCCTGGGTGAGGGCGAGGCCCGCAAGGTCACCGCGTTGGCCGGCGCCGAGGCCGAGCGTGCGGCCCGCGTGGGCGTGGCGCAGGCCATGGCCATCGAGGAACAGGTACGTGCCTACGGTGGGCCCCGCTTCCAGCTCACGCAGCAGGTCATGAGCCGGTTCGCCGAGGCCATCCAGTCGTCCGGTGTCGACGTGGTGCCGCGCGTCGTCGTGGGCGGCGGCAGCGGCGGCAACGGCAACGGCGGTGCGGCAACAGGCAATGTCATGGAGGCACTGCTCACGCTGTTGCTGTCCGAGAAGATCGGGGGCGATCTCGCGGCCCCGAGCACGCCGCGCAGCGCGGACACCGAGGCCATGCGGAAGAAGATCCGCGACGGCCTCGAAGGACACGGCGGCGACCGCAAGTAGAACGCGCAGTGCAGCACGGGCCGGTCCTCACGGACCGGCCCTCCGCGTTGCCGGCCGCGGCCGTGCGCGCGCGGGCAGCCGCGTCGTTCGCGGGCTTGCGCGCAGCGGGCCGCAAAGCCGTGAAGGAGCGCCACTTCGCTGCCGATAGCCGTACCGTGGGACGCTCCCGGCTCCGCATCCGCCCCGTGTTCATGAAGAAGGGCCTCAAGGTCGCGTGGAAGTTCGCGCGCAAGGCCCTGTTGAGCGGCGTGCTCCTGGGCTTCCTGGGGCTCTGCCTGCTCGGCTGGCTCGTAGGGCGCGACGAGGTCCCGCACCCGGTGAAGGTGCCGATGGACCAGCTCTTCGACCAGCTCCAGGTGTACTCCTACCGCGACACGCCGTCCGACACGAACTACCACTTCGTGGTCGAGCTCACGGCGTTCGGCAAGCCGTTCGCGGAGTACGACGTCGACCAGCAGCGCTTCGTCACGTCGGGCTTCGGCCGGCGCTACGACCGCGCGTTCAGCGGTGCCCACTACACGCGCTTGAAGCTGCGCGGGCATTCGGGCGAGGGCAGCTGGATCGCACTGCCCGACTCGAGCGCCGGGGCCATGACCCAGGGGCAGTTCGACGAGCTCACGCGCAAGACCCTCGACTACGTGCGCCCAGTGGGCGTGGTCACCAACGTGCTCGGGCTCTTGTCCGGCTACTCGGTGGGCTACCGGCTGGGGCTGTGGGAAGGCTCGCTGGCGAATCCCACCGTGCAGAAGAAGCTGCTCGAGACACCGGGCATCGCGCGCACGATCACGCGCGAGGCGTGGCGCCGCGTGCTCTTGGAGCCCGCGTTCATGAGCTCGCAACCCGACGCCGGCTCGTTCGGCACGGTGCTCGAGCAGCAGCGGCTCTACAACCGCTTCTTCCTGTTGGCACTCGAGGACACCAGTGGCTTCGTGGCCGAGGAGGCCGCCCGGCTCGCCCGCGCCGGCCAACACGAGTACGCGCAGGCCATGACCACGTTCGCCGCCTCGGTGCGGCGCGCGAACTCCGACAGCACGCTGCTCGCGTCGCGCGACTTCCGCGCCATCGAGACGTGGGCGGGCATGCTGTTCAGTCGCGGGCACTGGGCCAGGTTCGTGGCCGACAGCACGTCGGACGGCCGCTTCCGGTACCTGGGCGCGCTCGCGCACTACAACCTGAGCCCACCCGAGGGCCCCAGCGCCACCGGGCGTCACGCGCGCCAGGTGTGGGTCGGCCCGCGCGCGCTCGTCACGGTGGCGGGCGAAGAGGGCTACATCGCCGACGAGATCCCAGCCACCGTGCTCGGTTGCCCCTCGTCGTGGAAGCCCTATCTGCTGCCGGGTGCGACTGACAGCCAGCGCAACCTGTTCGCCGTGCGCTGGGTGAGCCCGCCGGGTGCCGAGTTCCTGCAGGTGGCCAAGGCCCTGCGCAACGTGGCCGTGCGGGTCGCCGCACTCGCCCAGTCGGGCCGTCGCACCGCGAGTCCTCCCGACGCGAAGCTCACGGCCGCGCCCGGGCTGCACCTGCCACCGCTGACGCCGGGACGGGACGCGCCGCCGCCGGCGGATTCCCTGAGCGGGCGGACCACCGACAGCCTGGGTGCGGTGTTCGACAGCCTCATGGTGCCGCTACCGGACACGCTTCACGGCACACGCGGCGTGCTCGACACGCTCGCCGTGGCCCCCGACTCGACGCCGCAGCGGCCATGACCCGCGCCGGCGAGCCGCCAACCGTTCACCACGCCAGCTCGAGCGCTTCCAGCCCGCGGAAGTGGTACGTGTCCCGGTAGCGCGGGCCCGACGCGAGGCGCAGCCCCGGTAGCCGCTCGAACAACACCGGCAGCGCCACCTGCAGTTCGAGCCGGGCCAGCGGTGCGCCCACGCAGAAGTGGATGCCGCCGCCGAAACTCACGTGCGGGTTCGGGCTGCGCGCGGGGTCGAACTCGTGCGCGCGCTCGAAGCGCGCGGGATCGCGGTTCGCCGCTCCCAGGAGCAGTCCGATGCGTTCGCCGCGCGCGAACGGCACCCCCGCCACTTCACAGGGCTCGAGCGCGTAGCGCGTGAACAGGTGGAGCGGCGTATCGAAGCGCAGCACCTCCTCCGACGTGCGCGCGCACGAGTCGGCATCGGCGAACGCGCGCGCCGGCGGCGCGCCGGATTCGAGCAGCGCTTTAGTACCGTTACCGATGCCGTGCACCGTGGCCTCGTGCCCGGCGATCAGGAACAGCATGGCGGTGGACACAAGTTCGTCCTCACTCAAGCGATCGCCCGCCACGTCGCTCTCGAGCAGCGCGGTGAGCAGGTCGGCCGCCGGCTCCTGGCGGCGGGCCGCGAGCAGGCCGCGCACGTGCGCGGAGAACGCCTCGACCGCCCGCACGGCCCGGAGCTCGACCTCGACATCGCGACGGGCCGGGTACCTGGCCACGATGTCGTGCGA
>JBEBGT010000560.1:0-2812 GCA_040081365.1 Candidatus Eiseniibacteriota bacterium
AACAGTCCGCCGGCGAGACCCGCCGTGAAGCCGGTGAGCAGCGCCGGGCCCCAGGTGGCGATGGCCGACTTGTTCGCGATGGGGGGGTTCACTTCGGTAGCATGGACCAGCGCGTGCTCACGAGCCAAACCGGCCGGCCGCTCGTTCTGGCGAGCGACCGGCCGGTTCGTTCGGCATCGCAACCTGGAGGCCGCATGCCTGCCGGGCTACGGCTGCGTCTGCGTGGCGGTCGGTTGGGCGGCCTTCTGGATCAGCCGCACGGCGTCCGCGAAGCGCGTCGCGTTGGTGGGCGCGCCGAGCACGACCGCGATCAGGTCGCGGCCATCGGAGCGCACCCAGGTGGCGAAGCAGTAACCGGCCTCCATGATGAAACCGGTCTTGCCGCCCAGGATCTCGTAGCGGCCGTACAGCAGGCGGTTCGTGTTGCTGATGGCGTGCGCGCGGCGCTGCGTGCGGAAGGCGTACGAGCGCGTGGTGGTGATCTCGGCGATCAGCGGTTCGTTCGCAGCGGCGTGCAGCATGCGCGCGACGTCCGAGGCCGTGGACACGTTGCGCTCGTCGAGCCCGGTGAACTCCACGAAGCGCGTGCCGGTGAGTCCCAACTCGACGGCCTTGCGGTTCATGCGCGCGATGAAGTCGGCCGAAGACAAGCCGCCCTCGCGTGCGATCACGCGCGTGGCGCAGTTGTCCGAGCACATGAGGCTCATGTGCAGCAGCTCGCCGAGCGGCACCATCTCGCCGCGGCGCAGCTGCGTATGGCCCGCGCCGGCGATCTCGGTCTGTGTGACCTCGACCTCGCGCGTCAGGTCCGGCTTCTGCTCGAGGAACACCATCGCGGTCATCAACTTGCTCAGCGACGCGATGGGCACCGAACGCGACGAGTTCTTCTCGTACAGCACTTCGCCGGTGGTGGGGTCGAGCAGGATGGCGTTGCGCGCATACACGCCGCCCGGCGGCGGCAGACGGCGGCGGCGCGCCCGGCGGTGGCGCGTGGCGGTCGCGTGCGTGCCTGCACCGGTGCGCGCGGCGAGCGTCAGCGGGCCCGCGGCGGACACAGGAACAGGGGCGGCCTCGGCCATCGTGGCCAGGGTCGCGAGCAGGGCGATCGTCGACAGCACGCCCGGTGCGCGGAAGCGCATAGGGAATCCTCCTCAGGGGGGCCCGGTCGGGTCCGGGTACCGAAACCATCCATGGTATCGGCAGATGGAGCCGGCGGAACTTAGCTTTGACTTGCGCGGAAGGTCAATGCGCGGACGGCAAGGAATCGTGCGCGCTGCAATGCCGATCGCGCCCCGCGTGTCACCGGCTGTTCGACAGCCGATCACGGAACTGCGCAAGGGACGCGGCCGCGAGCGAGTCCGCTTCCACGAACTCGGCAACGCGCCGGGATTCCTTGCAAGGTTCGGTCCGCTTGGGTAACTCGTCTCGCAACAGCCTTTCCACGCCCCCGAGGCGTGCTTCGAGCCGCGCGGGTTCCGGGTGAGACGACCCACGCAACAACACGATGGCCGCGCGCAGCGCTTCCGGGATCGCGTTCAGTTGCAGCGTGGCGCGGCGCGTGCGATCGCAACCGCGCGAGGAGCCCAACGCGAACGGTGCGCGCGCGGCGGCCGCCACGATGTCGAGCCACACCAGGGCGTCGCGACGCAGTGCGCCGCCGGGGGCGGCGTCCGCCAGGTCGCGGTGCAGGTGCGCACGCAGCGAATCGGCGCGCGCGCCGGCGGGCAGCGTGTCGGCGGCGGCGAGCAGGTGGCGAAGTTCGCGATGATGCGCGTCGAGCGTGGCCTCATCGAGGCCCTGGAAGCGCACGGAATACGGCGCCATGCCCCACTGCTCGGCGAGGTCGGGCCGGTGCCGCCACACGAGCGGCGCGTAACGCGACTCGAGCCGCTGCACGGCCACGGAGTCCGGCGCGCTGCCGCGCCCGCGGGCCACGACCCGCGCGCCGTGCGGGGGCTTGGTGGCCGCGCCCGCGGTCGCGTGGGCGCACAACAGCACGGCCAGCAGTAGCGCGATGGAACGCAGGCTCGAGTTCGTCACGGACGCGTGGTCAGCGTTTCCACCAGCGACAGCGGGTCATCGACCTTGAGCGGGCTGGTGGCGAGGAATGCGTGCGCGTACTTCACGCCGATCTGCCAGCCCCAATAGCGCGCGAACGACTCGAACGCCTCGCGCGGGTGCGGCAGGTTCTCCGGGCGCGGCCGGTCGGGGTGGTAGAACTGCGTGAGGTGGCAGTCGATGGCGTCGAGCCAGTCCTTGGCGTGCTCACTGAAATCCACGATGAACGTGGGGCGCGTGCCCGGCGGGACGAAGTAGTAGTAGATCGCCTTGGCCTGGAACGGCTCGCCTTCGCACGGCGCCTTGGCCAGGTGCGCCAGGTTGAACGCATTCGAGACGATCTGGCCGCCCTTGTAGTGGTCGTTGTGCCCGAGTCCGCGGCCGATCGGCAGGTCGTAGTACGGCGCCAGGATCACCTCGGGCCGGTGCTTGCGGATCACACTCGCCACCTTGCAGCGGTTCTCGAACGTGTCCTCGACGCGGCAGTCGCCCATGTCGAGGCACTCGCGCACGTCGAGCCGGAGGATGCCCGCCGCCTTGCGGCCCTCCTCGGCGCGCAGTTCCGGCGTGCCCCAACCCATGTCGCCCGAAGTCATGTCGATGATGCCCGTGGTGCGGCCCCGGTCCTTGAGCTTGCGCAGCAGGCCGCCGCAGCCGATCTCGGCGTCGTCGGGGTGCGGACCAAAGGCAAGGATGTCGACGGGCATGTGCTCTCCAGGGAGATATGGGGGAGGGGAGCCGGTGCGGTCCGGCC
>JBEBGT010000081.1:0-10572 GCA_040081365.1 Candidatus Eiseniibacteriota bacterium
CTCCGTCCCGCGGGGGCTCAGACCTGCCCGCGTCCCACCCACCGGGGCGGGGTCACCCCGTGCTGGCGCAGCAACCACTGCAGCTGCCCGACATGGTGTTGGAGGTGACGCAGGTTGTACACGTGCAGCTCCAGCACGCTCTTGTCATGGAACGAGAACCCGCAGCGCTCCGCGGCTCGGGTCTCGTCGAGCGCAGCCAGCGCCGCCCTCAGCCGGGCGCGCGCTGCGTCGAGGAAACCTACCAGTTCCCCGGGCGTGTACGCGGCGGCTGGGTAGACCCCGTCCGGGTCCAGCTCGCCGAGCGTGAACGGCGCCGGTGGACGATAGCCGTGTTGGTCGTCCGAGACGTAGTAGTCGGTCCAGAACACGGTGTGGAACGCGACGTACCAGAACCTGCGTTCGACCGGCTCCCGAGCGTCCGACCACGCCACCTCGGGACACGACTGGATGGCGTTCGACAGCATGTCGAGCGCCGCTCCGTACTGGGATTCCACGGCATGGTGCCACGGTGCACTCATCGCCCCTCCCTGGCCGGTGGCACGCTGGCCCCCAGCTCACACTCGTAGACGTTCAGCAGCACGCCGTCGTCGTCGGCGCGCTGGGTGCGCGTGAACGCGAAGCCGGCACGCAACAGCACGCCCTGCGACGCCACGTTGTCGATGTCGGTGATCGCCAGCACGCGCGCGAGCGCGTAGCGCGTGCGGGCCAGTTCGAGTGTGGCGGCCATGGCCTCGCCCGCCAGGCCCTGACCGCGGAACGCCGGCAGGAACGCGAAGCCCACGTCAGGCAGCTCGAGCGAGTCGCGCTTCAGGAGCCCGCACAGGCCCGCCACGGCGCCGTCGGCCAGGCGCTCCACGGCCCACAGCCCGAAGCCGTGCTGCGCGTAGCCGTCGCGCACCTTGTCGATGTAGGCGCGCGCGGCCGGCAGCGAGTGCACCTTGCGGTCGCCGATGAAGCGCAGCCACAGAGGGTCGTTCACCAGCTCCATGATGAACGCGTCATCCGCATGTTCGAGCGTGCGCAGCCGCAGCCGCAGCGTGGTGGTGATCTCCATGGCGCGCATCGTAGCGCAGGCCCCCGGGGCGCGTCCCGAGGCCAGTAGCGCGCCACCCAGCGCTCCACTAGGCTCGCCCCATGTTCGCGCGCCACCGCCAGCTGTTCCTCAGCGCCATGTTCGCCCTGGACGCCGTGCTCATCGCCGGCTCGTGGCTCGGCGCTTACCACCTGCGCTTCCACGCGCTCGGGCTGCCCACGCCGCTCGGCATCCCGCCGCTGCGGCTCTACATCTGGAGCGGCGCCGTGCTCACGCTGGCGTCGCTGCTCGTTCTGCGCATGTTCCGCATGTATCGCTCGGCGCGCACCAGCCGCATCGGCTTCGAACTGCTCGCGATCATGCAGTCCATGGTGCTGGTGGCGGCCCTGGCCGGCGTGGGCTCGTTCTACGCGCGCGGCGAGCTGTCGCGCACCGTGATCCTCATCTTCCTGGTGCTCGCCACCAGCGCACTCGCCGCCAGCCGCATCATCGCGCGGCTCACGCTGCGCGCGCTGCGGAAGCGCGGGCTCAACCTGCGCCACGTGCTGGTGGTGGGCACCGGCGAGCCGGCGCGGATGCTGCTGCGCAAGGTGCGCGCGCATGCCGACTTCGGGCTGCAGGTGCACGGCTTCGTGGCGGCCGACGCCGCCGACGTGGGGCGCACGCACGGCGGCACGCCGGTGCTGGGTGCGGTGGCCGACCTGCCGCGACTGGTGAAGGAGCTGAACCCCGAGATCATCTACATCGCGCTCGAGCGCCGCGAATGGGAGGCCGAGGCCGAAGCCCTGTCGCTGCTCGCGGACTCCACCGTGGCGGTGCGGCTGGTGCCCGACCTCACGCAGGCGTTCCGCTTGAACCCCAGCGTCGAGGACTTCGACGGCCTGCCCGTGGTGCTGGTCACCGAGAGCCCCGAGCAGGGCTGGAACGCCGTGGTCAAGCGCGTGTTCGACCTGGTGTGTTCGGGGCTGGGGCTGATCGTGCTGTCGCCGTTGCTGCTGCTCACGGCGATCCTGGTACGGCTCGACTCACCCGGCCCGGTGTTCTACGCGCAGGAGCGCGTGGGCATGAACGGCCGGCGCTTCCGCATGTACAAGTTCCGCAGCATGCGCGTGGACGCCGAAGCCCACGGGCCCGGCTGGACCGTGAAGGACGACCCGCGCCGCACCGCGCTCGGCACCACGCTGCGCCGGCTGTCGATCGACGAACTGCCGCAGCTCTGGAACGTGTTCGCCGGCGACATGAGCCTGGTGGGCCCGCGCCCCGAACAGCCGCACTTCGTCGAGGAGTTCCGCGGCTCGATCCCGCGCTACATGCTGCGCCACCACGTGAAGGCCGGGCTCACGGGCTGGGCGCAGGTCAACGGCCTGCGCGGCGACACGCCGCTCGAGGACCGCATCCGCTACGACCTCTACTACGTGCAGAACTGGTCGCTGTGGTTCGACCTGCGCATCCTGTTCCTCACCGTGCTGCGCGTGTTCAAGGACTCGAGCGCCTACTGAGGCCTGCTCACGCGGGCTCGATCACCTGCCCGCCGCAGCGATCGCACTTACCCGTGGCCAACGCCACGCGCTGCGACAGGTCGCGCATCGACACGCCGCACTGCGGGCAGCACGGCGCGGCGGCGTTGCGCGCACGCACCATGCGCGCGAGCAGCGCGCCGACCAGCACCAGGTACACCACGAACACCGCCGTGGCGAGCGGGATCATCTGCTCGCGCGCCAGGTGATCCTTGGCCCAGCGCAACAAGTAGAGCTGGCCGAACCCCAGCACGACCGCGACCAGCGCCAGCGGCGTGCCGCCCGATTGCTCGACCTTCTGCGCGCGTTCCTGCGCCGCCTGGAACGCCGCGCGCGTGTGGGCGGGCTTGGCCGCCCCGCCCGATGTCTCCGGATTCAATGCGCCTTCCTCCCGAGCGCTTCGTCATAGAGCGCGCGCGTGAGCTGCGCCGTGCGCGCCCACGTGTAGGTGGCCGCCCGCGCTCGCCCGCGTGTACCGAGCGTGGTGCGCAGCGCGCCGTCGTTCAGCAGTTCGAGTACTTCGTTCGCCCACGCCTCGGCGTCGCGCGGCGGCAGGTACACGGCACAGTCGCCCAGCACCTCGGGCAGCGAGCCCGCGTCGCTCGACAGCACCGCCACGCCGCACGCCAGGGCCTCGAGCGTGGGCAGACCGAAGCCTTCGGCTAGTGACGGCTGCACCACCAGTGCGGCGCCCGAGTACAGGCACGCCAGCGACACTTCGTCGTGCAGCTCGCCCGAGAACCGGATGCTGCGCTCCACGCCCAGCATGCGCGCGAGCGCGGCCAGCGGTTCACGGTCGTCCCAGGGCAGCCCCGACAGCACGAGCGGCGGCCGGTCGGCCGGGCGCATGGCACCCCAGGCACGCACCAGCAGCTCGAGGTTCTTGTGACGCTTGCGCGCGCCCACGTACAGCACGTACTGCGCCGGTAGCTGGCGGTCGGAGCGGAATACCGCGATGTCCACGGCCGGCACGGGCTTCAAGAGTGGCGACACGCCCAGCGGCACCACGCGCACCTTGGCGGCAGGGGCACCCAGGTACTCGACGATGTCGCGCTTGCCGGCCTCGGAGCCGGTGACCACCACGCTCGCGCGCCGCGCCGCCGCGCCCATGGTGAGCCGTGCCAACGCACCCACGCCGAACGGCAGCAGGTGCGCGAGCCGCACCCGCGTGACGTCGTGGATCGTGAGCAGCGAGGCACCGCTCCAGCCCCACGGCAGCGTGGCGTGCGGGGCATGCAGCAGTTCGGCATGCACGGAGCGCGCCGCGCGCGGAACCGCGAACTGCTCGGCCAGGCTGTCGGCACGGGCGCGCACCGCCACCTCGTGCACGTCGCCGCCCCAGCGCGTGGCGCCGCGGTGCGCGGGCTGAACGAGCGCGGTCCACTCGTCCTTGCCGGGCTGCGCGGCCAGCGCGCCCACCAAGCCGCGGATGTACGTGCCGATGCCGCCGTCGTACACCGCGCGTGCGTCGATCGCCACCCTCATGCGCCTGCCCCTCCGTGGGCGGCCGCACGATAGGCGGCCACGGTGGCCTCGGCCGTGCGCGCCCACGTGTACGACGCCGCACGGGCCAGACCCTGTGCGCGAAGATGCGCGCGCAGCGCCTCGTCGTCCAGCGCACGGGCCAGCTCGCGCGCGAAGCCGTCCGTGTCGCCGGGATCCACCGTGAGCGCGGCGTCGCCCAGGACCTCGCCCAACGAGCCACCGCGCGAACTCACCACCGGCGTGCCGCACGCCATGGCCTCGAGCGGCGGCAGCCCAAAGCCTTCCGAGCGCGACGGGAACGCGAACACCGAGGCGGCCGTGAGCAGCATGGCCAGATGATCGAGCGGCACCGACTCCAGCACGCGCAAGGAGTCCGAGATGCCGAGCTTCGCCGCCTGGTCGAGTAGCGCGGGATACTCCGGCGACAACCGCACGGCACCCGCCAGCACCAGCAGCAGCGGCTCCGTGCGCTGCGCCTTTGCCTGCGCGAACGCCGCGAGCAGCACGGGCACGTCCTTGCGCGGGTCGATACCGCCCACGTACAGCACGAACGGCACCGCGAGCTGATGATGCTTGCGCACAGCGGCGAGCTGCGTGGGGCTCGCCGGTGCGAAGCGCGGGTGCACGCCGAGCGGAGCGACATGCGTGCGCGCCACCGGCACCTGATGGCGCCGCAGCAGGTCCTCGCGCGTCTCGAACGAGTCCGCGAGCAACGTGGTCGCGCGCCGCAGCGTCTGGGCCTCCAGCGCGCGCGCCGTGCGATAGCGCAATGTGCGGCTCTCGGGGAAGCAATCGGGGAACTGCTCCAGGATCAGATCGTGCACGCTCACGACGCCGGTGCGCGGCGGGAACGCCGGCGCGTAGGCGTGCGCGAGCCAATGAAAGACGTCGTGCAGACGCGCGCCCGCGGCCGCCGGCACCGAGAACTGGCTCGACAGCCGGTCGCGGAACGGCAGCAACGTGCTGCCGTAGCGGCGTTGGTTCACGCCCGGCGGTACGAGCCCGGACACCGGCGCGGGCAGCGCCGGTTCGAGCCAGAGCGTGATCGCCAGGTCGTCGCGCGCCGCGAGCGCGCGCAGCAGCTCGCGCGCGTACACCGCGATGCCGCGGCCCGCGCGATCGTCGAAGCCCGCCTGCAGGGGCCGGCCGTCGATGCCCACCCGCAGCAACCGCGCGCGCGTGCTCGGTGCCACCCGGGCCTCGGGTGCGGGCGTCACCGGAGCTGCGGTCGGGGCGGCCGGCACGGGTGTCTTGGCCGGTGGCGTGGCCGGCGCGGGCTTCGGCGGCGTGCGCTTCTGCTTGTGCTTGTCGCGCGCGCTCATCGCGCTCCCCCGTAGCGCTGTTCGAGTTCGGACAAGAGCACCGCGAGCTGGTCCTCGCGGCAGAACTCGCGCTCGACCATCGTGCGCGCTCGGCGCGCACGCTCCAGCGCACGCGCGGGGTCGTCCAGAACGCGGCGGATGCCGGCCGCGATCGCCGCGGGGTCGTCCGGGGCCGTGACCTCGGCCAGGTCACGTTCGCGGAACACATCGGCGGCGAAGCCCGAACCCGCGTAGACCACCGGCCGGCCGGTCGCGAAGTACTCGGGCAGCTTGGCCGAGTACACGATGTCGTTGAGGACCGGACGGTCCTTGGTGTGGTTCACGAGCACGTCGCTGGCCTCGTAGCGCCGCACCAGCTCGGCCGCCTCGGTGATGTAGCCGTGCAGGTGCACGTTAGGCAGCGCGCCGTCGCGCAAGCGCGCTTCGATCGCCGCGCGCTCGGGGCCGTCGCCGACCAGATGCAGGTCGATCTCCGGCAGCAGCCGCGCCACGTCGAGCAGGATGCCGATGCCGTGGTTGTAGCCCATGAGCCCGATGTACGTGACCTGCGGCCGGTCGCTCGCCGCGCGCACCCGCGCCGCGGGCTCACTCGGGAACTCGCCCAGGAACGCACGCGTCACGCCATTGGGCAGCGTGAGCATGCGCTCCGCCGGCACGCCCTGCCGTGCGAGTACGCGCGCGAGCCCGGCGGTGGCGGCCAGCACGAGGTCGCTGCGGCGCAGCAAGCCCAGCATGATCCGTTCGAGTGCGAGCAGCGCACCGCGCTGCAGCCCGCGCGACGGCACGCTCTCGAGCGCGTAGCGCCACGTGAGGTCGCGCACGTCCCACACGAAGCGTGCGCCCTGGAGCCGCGCGAGCAGCCAGCCGAACGGCGCCAGGAACATGCTCGGCGTGCTCACGATCACCACCGCGGGCCGCCCGCCGCGCGCTCGCCACACCAGTGCCGCACTCATGCGGATCTCGCGCAGTGCGCGCCGCGCCAGTGACGAGTCGTGCGGCCGGAACGCGGGCCGGCGGACGAGCCGCGTGCCGCGCGCGCGGTCGGCCGCCTGCCAGTCCGCGCGCCGGTAGAGCGCCGGGTCCGGATAGCCCGGCTCCAGCGTCACCACGCGCACGTCGTGCCGCGACTCGAGTGCGCCGACGATGGCACCCACGCGGTTGGCACCCGCGGCGGTCTCGGGCGGGAAAAGCTGCGAGATCACGAGCATGTTCATGCCGCCACCCCGCGTGGCGCGCCGACGATGCGCGCGTAAAGGGCCAGCAGCACCTGGGCCTCGCGCTCCCAGTGGAAGCGCTGCACCACCGCCTCGCGGCCCAACCGGCCCCTCCGCTCGGCTTCATCGGGATGGTCGAACAACCAGGTGGTGGCCGCGGCGATCGCCGTGGGGTCCAGCGGATCCACCCATTTCGCCGCATCACCCAGCACGTCGCGCCACATCGGGAAGTCCGACGCCACCACGGGCAGGCCCGCGCCCATGTACTCGAACAGCTTGATCGGCAGCGAGCCCAGATGGTTGGGCACCGGGTGCAGCACGAGCAAGCCCACACGCGCTGAACCCAACAGACTCACGATGCGCGCACGGTCACACCAGCCGAGTCGCGCGGTGTGCGCCCAGCCGGGCTCGCGCGCCAGCTCGCTCTCGAGCGCCGGCGGATCGAGCCGGCCCGCCAGCCACAGCTCGGCGCTGCCGTGCTCGGCCGCGCGGCCGATCGCCTGCACCATCTCGTGCACGCCGCGGATGCGGCTGAGCCCCCCCGCATACACGGCCGCGCGCGCGCGTTGGGCGAATGGCTGCGCGCCGAGCGCGGGGAACTCGGAGAGCAGTGGGTAGTTGTGCAGCACCACCGTGCGCCGCGGGTCGAAGCGCGCCGCGATGGGCGCGGTCACGGTGACGACGCCCGCGAACACGCTGCACACCGCGCGCTCCAGGGAATCGACCAACGCCGCGAGCACGGCACGCAGCGGGCGCGGCAGGTAGTGCTTGCTCAGGATGTCGCGCGGCGCGTCCTCGTGCGCGTCGTAGATCACGGCGTGCCCGGTGAGCTGCAGCCAGACGCCGAACAGCAGCAGTTCGGGGTCGTGCAGGTGGTAGAGCGCGCCGCGCTCGCGCACGCCGGCGCGGAACACCGCCCAGCTCGTGCGCAGCATGCGCTCGAGCCGGGACCCCGGCCGCGGCACGGCCTTGATCCGCACGCCGTCCACGACCTCGTCGCGGTCGTGCGGTGCGACCAGCACCACATCGTAACCGGCCGCCGCCAGCGAGCGGCACTCCTTGCGGAAGATGCGAATATCGAACGCGTCGTGCACCGACGTCAGGTGCACCACGCGCGGCGCACGGCCCGGTGCGGCCGCGCTCACGCGAACGTCACGCCGTTCCGGCGCGCCCACTCGATGAAGTTGATCCAGCGCCACGCGCGGAAGTCGCGGCGCGGCCCAGCCGACGCCATGGCCTGCCATTCGGCGCGCAGCGCTGGCAACCGCAGCATCGGGATGCCACGCGCCGTCTCGCTACCCAGCACGCTCTCCACCATCGGCGCGAGCTCGCGCAGCCAGCTCTGCTCGGGCGTGGCGAAGCCGATCTTGTCCTGCCGGTCCAGGATGGCGTCGGGCACCAGCCCGCGCATCGCACGGCGGAACACGGCCTTCGTGGTGCCGTCGCGGTCGATGAGATACGCCTCGGGCAGCGACAACACGAAGCGTGCGAGCTGCGGCGTCAGGAACGGCACGCGGCTCTCGATCGAGTACGCCATCGAGTTGCGGTCCTCGTAGCGCAGCAGCATGGGCAGGCTCGATCGGCTCACCGCGCGGCGCAGTTGGTCGTGCAGCACGTGGCTCGAATCGCCGAACGTGTACTTGGCCGGCTGCAATCGCACGCCGCGCTCCACGAACCAGTCGCGGTCGAGCCAGGCGGGCACCAGGTCCTGCCCCACCAGCCGCCGGAATGGCGCCTGCAGCGCCGGCGGCACCAGGAACTCGCCCGCCCACAGCCACAGCGCCGCGCGCCCCGGCGCACGCGCCGCGCGCTGCGCGAAACCGAAAGCCTCCAGCAACCGGCCCTGGCGCAGCAGCGACGCCAATCGCGCGGCGACGAACGGCTGGTAGCCGCCCAACAGTTCGTCGGCGCCCTGGCCGTCGAGCATGACCTTGATGCCGTGCTCGCGCGCCAGGCGGAACACGCGGTGTTGCGCGTAGATGCTGGTGCTGCCGAACGGCTCGTCCTGCGCGCGCAGCAGGCCGGCGAGGTCGGCGGCCAGCTCGGCGGGCGTGGCGTGCGTCTTGTGCACCTCCGCGCCCGAAGCTTTGCCCACGAGATCGACCCAGCGCTCCTCGCTGAGCGCCGCGTCGGCCGCGACATAACTGAACGCGTGTAACTCGAGCGCGGGCTCCACCGCGCGCATGGCCATCACGATCGCGCTCGAGTCGATGCCGCCCGAGAGCGCCGCACCCACGGGCACGTCGCTGCGCAGGTGCAGCCGCACGGACTCCAGGAACAGCTCGCGCAGCCGCGTGGCCGCGTCCTCGAACGACAGCGAGTCCTCGGCCGGCGCATGCAGGTCGAGATAGCGCACCGGCTCCGATGCGCGGCCGTCGTCGCACGACACGCTCATGTAGTGCGCCGGCGGGCACGAGTGCACGCCCTGGAGCAGCGTGGCCGTGCCATGGTCGGTGAGCCCGAAACGCAGGTAGTCGAACACCGCCTGCGGATCGGCGCGGCGCGACACCTGCGGCAGCTGCAGCAGCGCCTTGGGCTCGGACGCGAACGCGAACGCCCCCGGCCACGCGCTCCAGTGCAGCGGCTTGATGCCGAACGGGTCGCGCACCAGCAGCACGCGGCGCTCGTCGCGGTCGAGGATCGCCAGCGCGAACATGCCCACGAGCCGCGGCAGCAGCGCCAGCCCCCACGCGCGGTAGCCCTCGAGCACCACCTCGGTGTCGGAGTGCGAGCGGAACGCCACGCCCTGCGCCTCGAGTTCGGCGCGCAGCTCGCGGTAGTTGTAGACCTCGCCGTTCAGGATCAGGTGATGGCGGCCGTCGGCACTCGCGTCGTTGCGGCTGCGCATGGGCTGCCAGCCCGCCTCGGACAGGTCGAGGATCGAGAGCCGGCGGTGCCACAGCACGGCGTGCGCTTCGGGTCCGATGAGCTGCGGGTCGCGCCCGGTGCGCACGTGTGCGCCCTCGAGCACGCCGATACCCAGATCGTCCGGCCCGCGATGTGCCAGCACCTGCCCCCAGCCGCGCAGCACGCCCGCGGAGTCCCCCACGCGGCCCACGAAGCCGGCGATGCCGCACATCAGCGCACCACCGCGGCGGGGCCGTAGATCGAGAGGAAGCGCCGCGCCACGAGCGCGGACGAGAAGTGCTCCACGGCGTGCGCGCGGATCGCCGCGGCGTCGTAGCCACGGGCGCGCTCGTGCATGGCGCGCAGGGCGCCGGCCAGAGCGTCCACATCCTCGACCGGCACCAGCAGTCCATTGCCCTCGTGCACCAGGTCCTCCGGCCCACCCGAACGCGTCGCGATCACCGGCTTGCCGGTGGCCAGCGCCTCCACGTACACGATCCCGAAACTCTCATGCCGGCTCGCGAGCACGAACGCGTCACAGGCACGCATGGCGTCGCGCACCTCTTCGCGCCCCAGCGCTCCCAGCCAATCGATGTGCGGCGAGATGCCCAGCGAGTCGGCGAGCGCACGATACGCGGCCGCCTGCGAGCCGTCACCCACGATACGGAACCGCGCGCCGGCGCCGGACGCCGCGCACTGCGCGATGGCGCGCAGCAGCACGTCGATGCCCTTCTGCGGCTCGAGGTTCGCCACCGTGAGGAACACGAACGGCCCCGTGCGTACGGGCCCGGGGCTGAAGAAGTCCGTGTCGATGCCGTTGGGCACCACCTGCGCGCGCACGCCGACCGAGGCTTCCAGCTCACGCGCCAAGCTGGCGCTCACCGCCGTCACCACACGCGCGCGTCGCAATGGCTCCGCCACATCGCTCACCACCTGCCCCGCCCGCACGAAGTGCCGGAACGGGAACGGGCTCATGTGCTCGGACAGCACATAGGGCACGCCCGACTCGGCCGCCAGCCGCATGGCCACGTGGCCGGCCGGAAAGCTCACCTGGGCGTGAATCACATCGATGCCGCCGGCTTCGGCGCTTGCCTGCGCGAAGTTCCTGCGATTGGCGGCCAGCACACCCTCGAGGTTGCCGCCAATCGCAGGAA
>JBEBGT010000561.1:0-2778 GCA_040081365.1 Candidatus Eiseniibacteriota bacterium
CCGAGACGAGGCCGATGCCCTTGCGTGTCTGGAAGCGTCCGGCGTCGCTCGCCACCACGCCGGTGGCCTCCTGCCCGCGATGCTGTAGTGCGTGCAGCCCGAGCGCCGTGATCGCGGCCGCCTGCGGCACACCGACGGCACCGAACACGCCGCACTCCTCGTTCCAGCCCTTGAGGTGATGATACGCGGTCATGACGACGCTCCCTTCGTGGTCCGCTTGCGCGCCCGCACCGGGGCCGGGCGGCCGTGCACCCACGGCCAGGGCGGCGCCGCCCCCGGTCCGGGACGCCAGTCCTGGAAGTGCGGGTTGCTGAGCAGGCCGTGCGCGCGATCGCCCACGGCCGCGAGCGCCGCCGCCGCCGCGGTGGCATCGGTGCCCACCTCGAACTCCAGCGCCCACGCGGTGCCCTCGCGCACCTCGACCTTGGCCCCCGTCTCGTGCTTCCACCAGCGCTCGGCGGCGGTACGCCGCTCGAGCCCGCGATCGACGACCAGCACGAGCGCCTCCTCCGCCCGGAACGGCGCCGGGTCGGATGCCGAAGCGCGCAACGTGCAGCGCTCCTTGGCAGGATTGTAGAAGCGCGTCGAGCGATGCAGCAGCGCCTCGACCTCGGCACGCGCGGGCAGCTCTCCGAGCAGTTCGAACACGCGCACGCGCCGCAGCGCGCGCAGCGAACGGCCGGCCGCCAGCCGCTCGCGTGCCACCGTGAGCGCGCTCGTCGCCTCGGGGTCCTCGGCCCGCAGCTCGATGTAGGCCTGCAGCAGCGTCTTCGCGGCGGTGGTCGTGGTCATGCATCCCCCATGGCGGCACCGAAGTACCGGGCCAGTGCACGGAACAACCCCATGCCCGGTCCGTCCGCGAACGCCGAGCCGTCGTGCGCCGCGAGCGCGCGGTCGCGCCGCTGCCCCCATTCGCCGCCCATGCCGCGCGACACCTGACCGAGCGTGGCGGCGCGTTCCGGATGGGGCATCAGCGCGAGCACGTTGCCGCGCGCGTTGCACAGTCCCGCGACGGCCGCATCGGCACCATTGGGATTGTCCGGGAACGCCTCCGCCGGTGTGCCGTCGGCCCGCGCGTAGCGGAACGGTGCCTGCCCCGCCGCCACGAGGTCCGCGAGCCGGCGCTTGTGCAGCGACGTGAAGCGCCCCTCGCCGTGCGCCACCGGCAGCGGCAGCAGCGTGCCGGGAGCCAGGCCGCGCGTGAACACGCACGCCGACTCCTCGATGCGGCACCACACCCAGCGCGTCTGGTAACCCGTGCGATCCGGCATGCGATTGCGCGCCAGTGCCACGTCGACGCTCGAGCGCGCACCCGCTGCCCCGGGCACGAGGCCCGCCTCGACCAGCACCTGCGCGCCATTGCAGATCCCGAGCACCGGAGCGCCCCGGTCGGCGCACTCGGCCAGTTGCTCGAGCAACGGATCCTTGGCCGCCAGTGCGCCCGCACGCACGCGATCCTGGTACGAGAAGCCGCCCGGCAGCACGAACGCGTCGAAGCCGGCGAGCTCGTGGGCCGGCCGCGTCCAGCGGAACACCTCGGCGGCGAGCCCGGCGTGAACCACCGCCCGCACCGTCTCGGCCTCGCAGTTCACGCCCGGGAACTGCAGCACCGCCACGCGTGCCACGCTCATACCCCCTCCTCGTTCCACACCTTGCGCAGGGCCTGCGCGCGGGCCTGTGCGAGCACGGAGCGGTCCCACGTCACGCTCTCGCCGCCCGCGAAGCCCACGCGCAACGTGGGGTGCTGGCTCACCGTGCCGATGGGCCACGCCACGAAGCCGCGGTCGCGCGCCGCCTGGGACACGCGCGCCATGCGTTCGAACGGCACTTCGTACACGATCGCGGGCCGCTCGCAGAACAACGCCACCGCGGCTTCGACCTCGAACGAGGCGAGATCGACCTCGATGCCCAGCGGCGCGTCGCCGGTGGAACCCAGCATCATCTCGGTGAGCGCCACCGCGAGGCCGCCATCCGAGACATCGTGCGCCGCCAGCGCCCACCCGCCCTCGGCCACCGCCACGGCGAGCTCGTGCAGCCGGGCCTCGAGCGCCAGGTCGAGCGGCGGTGGCGCCCCGCCGCGCTCGCGCAACACCTCGCGCCGGTAGGTCGAGCCCTCGAGCCCGTCGCGCTCGTCACCCACCAACAGCAGGGCATGTCCCGTCCCGCGCAGGCCCAGCCCGAGCGCCTGCGAGACGTCGGCGATCACGCCGGCGCACATCACGATCGGTGACGGTGGGATGGCCTGACGGCCGACCTGGTTGTACAGCGAGACGTTCCCGCTCACGAACGGCAGCGGATGCCCCGGGGCGGCCAGCGCACCCAGCGATCGTGCCGCCGCCGCGAGGCCATCGATGGTCGCTTCGAGGTCACCCATGACCTCGGGGTCCTCGGGATGCCCGAAGTTGAGGCAGTCGGTGAGCGCCCATGGCCGCGCGCCCACCACGGCCACGTTGCGCGCTGCCTCGGCCACCGCGTGCGCGGCCCCGATGGCGGGGTCGCCGTCGCACCAGTGCGGGTTGCCGCCGACCGCGAACGCGATCCCCATGGGCCGGTCCGCCTTCACGCGCACCACGCTGGCGTCGCCCTCGCCCGCGCGCAGCCACGTGCGGCCCTGCACGTCGCCGTCATAGTGGCTCGTGAGGTACTCGCGCGAGCCCACGTGCAGGCCGCCGAGCAGCGTGAGCAGCGCCTTCTTGGTGTCGGGCACACGGCGGCGCGTGCGCGGCGGCCGCGTGCGCACGCGCGTCTGCGCCGCACGCTCGGCGCGCCGGCCGGCGG
>JBEBGT010000562.1:0-2794 GCA_040081365.1 Candidatus Eiseniibacteriota bacterium
GCCCCCGGCCGACCGGCCCCCCCCTACACCGCCACGCCGAACTCGCGCAGGGCGTCGTTCAACGTGGTCTTGGTGTCGGTGCTGGCCTTGCGCTGGCCGATCACGAGCGCGCACGGCACGCCGTACTTGCCGGCCGGGAACGCGCCCCTACACCGCCACGCCGAACTCGCGCAGGGCGTCGTTCAACGTGGTCTTGGTGTCGGTGCTGGCCTTGCGCTGGCCGATGATCAGCGCGCACGGCACGCCGTACTCGCCTGCCGGGAACTGCTTGGGGCGGGAGCCCGGGATCACCACGCTGCGCGGCGGCACGTAGCCGCGCGACTCCACCGGCTTCGCGCCCGTCACGTCGACGATCACCGTGCTGGCGGTGAGTACGACACCGGCGCCCAGGACCGCGCCCGCGCCCACGCGCACGCCCTCGACCACGATCGCGCGCGAGCCGATGAACGCGTCGTCCTCGATGATCACGGGTGCCGCCTGTGGTGGCTCGAGCACACCGCCGACACCCACGCCGCCGGACAGGTGCACGCGCTTGCCGATCTGCGCGCACGAACCCACCGTGGCCCAGGTGTCGACCATCGTGCCCTCACCCACGTACGCCCCGATGTTCACGTAACCCGGCATGAGAATGCAATTTTTCTCAAGGAAGCTGCCATAGCGCGCCACGCCGGGCGGCACCACGCGAACCCCGGCCTTCTCGAGCCCGCGCTTGGGCGGGATCTTGTCGAAGAACTCGAGGTCGCCGGCGTGCAGCGTGCTGCTGACGTGCATCCGGAAGAACAGCAAGATGGCCTGCTTCAGCCACGCGTGCGTCGTCCATTCGCCGCTTTCGGCCGCCGGCGGCGAGCACACGCGCAGGTCGCCGCAGTCGAGCGCGGCCACCGCGCCCTCGACCGCACCGCGCAACGCGGCATCGTCCAACGGCCGCGTGCCGGCGAAGCCCTCGGCGATCGCCTCCTGCCAGCGCTCGAGCGGGTAGGCGTCGGTGCTCGTGGGCGCGCTCACGCCTGCACCTCCGCGAGCTGGCCCAGCCGCGCGATGGCTTCCTCGCACTGCGCGTACGTGGGCACCAGTGCCCAGCGCACGAAGCCGGCGCCGCCGTCGCCCAGGAACGAGCCCGGCGTGGTCACGATGCCGAGCTTCAGGAGCGACTCGACGAAGCCGACGTCGTCGCCGCCCGGCGCCTGCATCCACAGATAGAACGTGCCCTGCGAGGCCTCGGTGCGCCAGCCGCGCTTCGCGAACTCGGCCAGGAACAGCCGGCGCTTGGCACCGAACACCTCGCGCGCCGTCACGGTGTGTGCGTCGTCGTTCCACGCCGCGATGGCCGCGTCCTGGATGAAGTCCGGCGTGGCCGCGCCCACGCTGGGGCGGAACTTCTTGAGCGCATCGATCAGGCGCACATCGCCCGCCATGAAGCCCGAGCGATAGCCGGTCATGGCCGAGCGCTTGGAGAGCGTGTACATGCCGATGAGATTCTCGAGGCCCTTCTCGAGCAGCGTGCGCGGCGCGTCGCCTTCGAACCACAGATCGCCGTAGGCCTCGTCGCTCGCCACCCAGAAGCCGTGCTCGCGCGCCAGTGCGACGACACGCGTGGCGGTGGCGCCGTCGAGCATCGCGCCGGTCGGGTTGTGCGGTGAGTTCAACCACAGCAGCGCGGTGCGCTTCCACACCTCGGCCGGCACGCGGTCGGGGTTGAAGCGCCAAGCATCGACGCTCTGGAGCGGCGTGAAGTACGGCTTCGCACCTGCGAACCGCGCGCCGCCCTCGTATACGGGATACGCGGGCGTCGGGATGATGACCGTGTCCTTGGCCGCACCCGGGCCCACGAGTGCGAACGCCAGGTTGTACACGGCCTCCTTCGTGCCGTTCGCCGGCAGCACATGGCGTTCGGGATCCACGGTGACGCCGTAGCGGCGTTGCATCCACGCCGCGCACGCGGCGCGCAGCTCAGGCTTGCCGTTCGTGGCCGGATAGCTCGAGACGTTCGGGAGTGCGTTCTTCAGCACGTCCCGGATGAATGCGGGGGTCTCTTCGCGCGGGTCACCCATGCCGAAGTTGATGCTCGCGACACCCGCGGGGGCCAGTTCGCGCCGCCGGCGTTCGAGCTTCACGAACGGGTACTCGTCATTCGTGGTGAGCAACGGGTGCAGCGGGGCGGGGACGATCGTGCTCATGAGTGCTCCCGGGACAGGAACGCGGCGAGCTTGTCGTAGACCTCGCCCAGATTGGGGATCGGACAGTACTCGTCGGCGCGATGGCACAGGTCCGGGATGCCGGGCCCGTAGTTGAAGGCCGGGATGCCCGCTGCCGTGAAGCGGGCAACGTCGGTCCAGCCCTGCTTGCCCGCGAGCCGCGCGCCACTGCCCTGGATGAAGCGCTGCACCAGCGCGTCGTCGAGGCTCACGCGGCCCGGCGGCGCCTGGTCCACGACTTCGAACCGAAAAGCCGGAGGCACGTGCTTGCGCAGTCTATCGATGGCCTCTTCCACCGTGCGATTGGGCGGGAAGCGATGATTGAGGTTCACGATCATCTCGGACGGGATCACATTCCGCGCGGTGCCGGCATGCAGCGTGGTCACCGACAGCGTCTCACGGTACTCCAGGCCCTGGATGTCCACGCTCGAGACCGGATAGCGCGTGATGTCGACCAGCCACTGCGCGCCCTCGGCCACCGCGTTCTTGCCCTGCCACGGCCGTGCGGCATGCGCCGACACCCCCGGCACGCGCACTTCCACATTGAGGATGCCGTTGCAACCCATCTCCACCGCCAGATCCGTGGGCTCGAGGATGAT
>JBEBGT010000563.1:0-2790 GCA_040081365.1 Candidatus Eiseniibacteriota bacterium
CGCTCCGGAACGCAAGCGTCCGTTCCTGAAACCGCTGAGCCTCCGGGGGGCCGCCATGAGAGATGCCGTCAGAGCCGCCGTGCGCCGTTTCGAGCGCAGCGTGGATGTCGCCGTACGGTGCACCCTCGTCCTGGCAGCCGTCGCGGGGCCGGCCGGTGCGCAGGGCTCGGAGCGCTGGACGCTCGAGGCGGCTCGCCAGCTCGTGTCGCTTTCCAGCCCGCGCGTGTCGCCGGATGGCCGTTCGATCGCCTTCCTGGTCACGCACCCGGATTTCGAGGACAACCACAACGTCACCGAGTTGTGGCTCGCGGACGCCGTGGCCGGCCGCGCGCGCCCGCTGACATTCGGACGCAAGGCCGTGAGCTCGCCGCAGTGGTCGCCCGACGGCGCCACACTCGCGTTCCTGGCTCCCGATGCGGGGGACCATCCGCAGGTCTGGCTGCTGCCGATGTCCGCGGGCGAGGCTCGCGCCGTCACGCGATCGCGCACGGGTGTGGAGCACTTCGCGTGGCGTCCGGACGGCGCGGCACTGGCTTACGCGGCGGCTGACACCACACCCGTGCGAAGTGGGGAACAGCGACACATCGGCGCGTTCCATGTCGGTGATCAGGACCTGTTCCTCCGGCGCGAACTGCCGCCCCAGCACCTCTGGGTGCAGCCGCTCGAGGGTGCCGCGCGGCGGCTCACCTCGGGGGCGTGGTCGCTCGAGTTCGTCCTGCCGCCGGGCAGCGCGCCCTCGCGGCTGTCCTGGTCGCCGGACGGCCGCCAGATCGCCTTCGCGCGCGTTCCCGCACCGCAGAGCGGTCGGCTCGACTCCGTCAGCGTCGCCGTGGTCGACGTGGCGAGCGGCGCCATCCGCGCGCTCACGGGCCAGCCGCGCTTCGAGAACAACCCGAGTTGGTCGCCCGACGGCAGATCGATCGCCTATTGGGCCCCACGCGAGGGGCACGGTGACATCAACTACGTGAATGAAGTCCATGTCGTGAGCGCGTCGGGTGGCATGGGCCGCAGTGTCACGCGGGCGTTGGATCGCATGGCCTTCAACGGCCAGTGGCTCGCCGACAGCCGCACCCTGCTGGTCGCGGCCAATGACCGCACCCGCGTGGGGGTGTGGTTGCAGGCGGTGGATGGCGCGGCACGCCGTCTGGAGCTCGGCGACCTGGTGGTGAATGGCGCGTTCGGCTACGACATCGAGGCCGGCAGGACCGGCCGCATGGCGTTCATCGCCACCACGTCGTCTGAACCCGCCGAGCTCTACGTGCTCGACTCCCCGCAGGCCAAGCCGCGCCGGCTCACGGACTTCAACCGTTGGGCGGGCCGCTACCGGTTCGGCCGCATGGAACGGGTGACCTGGAAGACGGCCGACGGCTTCGAGGCGGACGGGGTGGTGGCGTACCCGCCGGACTTCGACCCGGCGCGCAAGCACCCGCTGGTACTGGTCATCCATGGCGGACCGACCTCGGCCTCCAAGACGAACTTCTCGAGCATGCCTCAACTCATGGCGGCCGAAGGCTGGGTGGTGTTCATGCCCAACTACCGCGGCAGCGACAACCTCGGTAACGCCTACATGTCGGCCATCCAGGGCGACTGGGGTGCCGGCCCGGGGCGCGATGTCATGGCCGGCGTCAAGATGCTGCGCGAGCGGCCCGGCATCGACCCGCACCGCACGGCGGTCACCGGCTGGTCCTATGGCGGGTTCATGACGTCGTGGCTGCTCGGGAACTATCCGGAGGAGTGGACCGCTGGCATGGCGGGTGCCCCGGTGACGAGTTGGGAGGACCAATACAACCTGTCCGATGGCAGCGTCTCCAACCGCTACGTGCTCGGGGGCTCACCCTGGACGGGGGACCGCATGCGGCTGGCCCGGGAGCAGTCCCCGATCACGTACGCCACCCGGATCAAGGCGCCGACGCTCGTGATGTCGAACATCGAGGACTTCCGCGTACCGCCCGCGCAGGCCATGGCGCTCTACCACGCCATGAAGGACAACGGGGTCGAAACCGAGTTCGTGGCCTTCCCGGGGCGCACGCACGCATCCGCGGACCCGGCCAACAGCCGCGAGCGAACCCGCTTGTGGATCGAGTGGATCCAGCGCCACCTGCAGGACGCCACGCCGGTGCCCTGACCCGGCGCCCGGATGACGGCGCCGGGGGAGCGCGGGGATCTCACCCGCTCGGGGTCCCGGGGCGACCTCGCTCTAATGTGTTTGCACATACAGTACGACGCGGACTGCGATCGCTTTCTGGTTCTACTTTCGAAGTCCGTGTTAATGGGCTGTGAAAACAACGCTTAGACTCTTTGCCCATGGCACCCCGGTGGCAGTCCGTGGGACGCTCATGCCGATGCCGGGGAGCGAGACGCGGTGGGTGTTTTGAGGGCTGCAGTTCGACGACGATTTGTTCGATGTATCAGAACATGCTGCGGCCCTACCTGTTTGGGTGTGGATCGCTGGTTCGAAGGAACCACTTCGCACCCGGACATCGCGCTGGCTCGCACGGATGAGCAGGCCCCTGGCCGCCCGTCGACGAAAGGGACCACCCGCTATGCAGACCTTCCAGAACGCCCGGATCAAGTGGCCGTACGCGACGCACCTGGTCGATCCGGCGCGCGTGCATGGGCTACTCCCGATGATCGACGGTCACCAGCCGGGCATGTTGGTGCTCGTGCGCGTCGTGACCATCGGCAAGCACCGGGACCTGGAGACGCATGAAGGCCGTAAAATGAGCATCTTCACCGGCGACGTGTTCGTGGGAGTGCTGGGCGACCGCTACGCCACCGACCAGTTCGAGG
>JBEBGT010000564.1:0-2789 GCA_040081365.1 Candidatus Eiseniibacteriota bacterium
GCAGCGAACCATGTGCTCTATGCGGGGGGATGGTTCACCGAGGTCGGCGGCGAACCGCGGAGTGGCCTTGCGGCGATCGACACCGAGACAGGTGCGGTGCTCGCATGGGATCCGAAGCCGACCTTCGTATCAGGCGTCACCCGAGTCCCCGGCATCATCTCCTCGCTGCATGTCAGCGGTGATGCCCTCTACGTGGGCGGTGGATTCGAGTACCTTGGACTCGAGGAGCGTTCCGGCCTCGCGGCGATGTCGCTGGCGCGGGGTCCGGACCCCGCGCCATTCCTCCGTCCGGGTCACACTCTGGCAGTCGCCCAGAACGCGCCGAATCCGGTCCGGGTGTCGACGACCATCCGATTCGGGATCGCGTCCAGAACTTGCGTCACTGTGTCCGTCTTCGATCTCGCGGGGCGATGCATGGCCACGCCCCTGAACAGTGAGGAGTACGCGCCAGGCACTCATCAGGTCGAGTTGATAGCCGCTGGCTGGCCGTCCGGTGTGTATTACTACCGGATCGACGCGGGCGTCGCCTCGATGACTCGGAAGATGGTGGTGGTGAAGTAGTACGTCCAGTGCCAGCGCCTCCAGCTTCTGAGGCCATCGATCATATGCAGGCGTCCTGACGCGCGGAAGCGTCCGACAGGCGACTCTGCGATGCCCGAACTCCGACGGGTCCTACCCCTCATGCTGATGCCGCGCCTCGTAGGCGCGGTACTGGAGCGCCTCCGCCAACCGTAGCGCGCCCACGCGCGGTTCGCCGGCGAGATCCGCGATCGTGCGCGCCACGCGCAGCGCGCGGTGCACGGCGCGTGCGCTCATGCCGCCGCGGTCCACGGCGTCGGCCACGAGCCGCCGGCCCGGGGCGTCCAGCGCGCAGTGCTCGCGCAATAGCGTCGCGGGCATCTGTGCGTTCAGCCAGCCGCGCTCCAACTGCACACTGCGGGCTGCGAGCACGCGCGAGCGCACGTCCGACGATGCTTCGCCGGGTGCGGCGGCCATGAGTTCCTCGGACGTGAGTGGTGTGACCTCGATCTGCAGATCGAGACGATCGAGGATCGGCCCGCTCACGCGCGCGGTGTAGCGCATGAGGTCGCGCGGGCCGCAGCGGCAGCCGCGTTTGGGATGCCCCAGCCAGCCACACGGACAGGGGTTCATCGCCGCCACGATCAGCGGCCGCGCGGGGAAGCGTGCGTGCGAACCGGCGCGCGCGATGGCCACCTCGCCGTTCTCCAGTGGTTCGCGCAACGCGTCGAGCAGCGAACGCGGGTACTCCGACAGCTCGTCCATGAACAGTACCCCACGATGCGCCAGCGACAGCTCGCCGGGCCGCGGCGGGTTCCCGCCGCCCACGAGTCCCGCGCGCGACACCGAATGATGCGGCGCGCGGAACGGCCGCGACTGCATGAGCCCGCGGCCCGGCGCGCGCAGGCCGGTGGCGGAGTGGAGCCGCGTCACCACCAGTGCTTCGCTGTGCTCGAGCGGCGGCAACAGCCCCGGCAGTCGGCGTGCCAGCATGCTTTTGCCGCAGCCGGGCGGGCCCACCAGCAGCACGTGGTGCCCGCCAGCGGCCGCGATCTCCAGCGCGTGCCGCGCGATCGCCTGCCCGCGCACATCGGCCATGTCCTCGTCGCGCTCGGCCTGTGGATCGGGCGGTGCGGGCAGCGCGCGCGTGGCCTCCTCGCCGCGCAGCCACGCCACGGCCTCGCCCAGGTCCTTCACCGCCAGCACGTGCAGGCCGTCGACCAACGCGGCCTCGGGCGCGGCCTCGGTGGGGCAGATCAGCGTGCGCGCGCCCGCGCGCCACAGGCTCTCGGCCAGCGACAGTGTGCCGCGCGTGCCGCGCAGCGCGCCGTCCAGCGCGAGTTCGCCGAGCGCGGCGGCGTGCTCCAGTCGTTCGGGTGACGCCTGACCCGTGGCGGCGATGAGTCCCAACGCCAGTGCGAGATCGGCCGAAGCGCCCTCCTTGCGACGGTCGGCGGGCGCCAGGTTCACGGTCACGCGCCGGTCGGGTGGGGCGAGGCCGGCATTGCGCAGCGCGGGCCACACGCGTTCGCGCGCCTCGCGCGCGGTGGCATCGGGCAGCCCCACCATGACGAACCCGGGCAGCCCCGGGCCCACATCGACCTCGCAGTCGACCGGGAACGCGTCCAATCCCCACAGCGCTGCCGTGCGCACGCGCGCGAGCATGATGGCTCCGTGTGCGGGGGCGAGCAGAGGGGTGCAGCCGTGGATCGCGGCCGCTTGCGTGGTGGTGCCGGCCGGTTCGGTTCGCGCGACTCACGTTCGCGACACTCCTATTCCCCTATTCGCAAGACTCGTGCAATCGCCACCTGCACGCCCACCGCGCGCTGACGCCAACGGCCATGGCATCGACGTGGTCGGATCGCACGTGCCGGTGACGCCGCAGCAGGGCGCACGGTGCGCACGTTCCGCATGTTCCGCTCGCGCGCTCGCCGGCCCGCTGGCATGATGCCGCGCGATCGGCCGCCCGCACGGCGGCACTCTGTTGTGTGAGCGTCGCGCCCGGCGCCCGGCTTGAGAGCCGAGCACAGCGCACGCACCGACCCGGAAGGCCTCCCATGCCCCGAATGCGCCGCTCGTCCGTCCTCGTGAGCTCGTGGCTCGCGCTCGTTGCGTTCTCGCCGGTGTTCGCGGCCGCGCCCGCGGCCGCCGCCCGGCCGTCCGGTGGTTCGCAGCCCGGCCCGCTGCTGCCGTTGTCGCGCCTGCTGGCACCCGCCACCAACCAGGCGCCGCTCCTCAGCCCGGACGGCCGCTGGCTGAGCTTCTTGCGC
>JBEBGT010000565.1:0-2789 GCA_040081365.1 Candidatus Eiseniibacteriota bacterium
GTGCAGTTCGTGGGCCAGGTGGAGGACGTGGGCGGCCTGCTCGCGGCCGCCGACGCCGTGCTCATGCCGTCGCGCTGGGAGGGCCTGCCGCTCGTGCTCCTGGAGGCCATGGCGCGCGCGCGTCCCGTGGTCGCGGCCGCGGTGGGTGGCGTGAGCGACGTGTTGCAGGACGGCGTCACCGGCACGCTCGTGCCGCCCAACGACATCGGCGCGCTCGCCGAGGCGTTGACCGAACTGCAGCGCAAGTCGGACCGAGCCTGGCGCATGGGCCGCGTGGCGTCCGAGCTCATCCAGGAACGCTACACCTGGCACGCCGTGGCCGAGGACTTCGAGGCCGTGTACGACGAGGTGATGGGTCTGGCCACCGTGACGCCCGAGGCGGCCGAGCCCGCGCCGGGAGCGAGCCGGTGACGCTCGGCGTCGTCATCCCGTGCTACCGGCAGGAGCGCTTCCTGCCGCGCACCATCCGCGCGCTCGAGAGCGCGCTCGCGGGGCTCGACTGGCATGGCGTGCTGGTCTTCTCGTCGGCGGACGGCGACCTCGGCGGTCTGGGGCTGTCCGCGCCCTGGCAGGTGGTGCGCGCGGCGGGTGCTCCGGGGACGCGACCGCTCACACCGGGGGCCGCGCGCAATGCCGGCTTCGCCGCGTGCGCCGGTGCGTGGGTGCTGTTCGTGGATGCCGACGTGGAACTGGAGCGGGCGTGGATCGAGCGCGCCGTGGCCACGATCGCGGCGGCGGATGCCACGCTCGCCGGGCTGTGGGGGCGCATCGAGGAGTGGTTCGTCGATCAGGGCCGCGAGCGGCCCGGTGTGCGTGACCTGTACCGCCTCGGAGACGGTGATGCCGACTCCGACTACACGGCCACGCTATCGCTCTACCGTCGCAGCGCGCTCGCGCACGTGGGCGGCTACGACGCCCGCTTGAACAGCGAAGAGGACTTCGAGCTCGGACTGCGGTTGCGCGCGGCGGGGTTCCGCATGCGCGCCCTCGCGCCGCTCGCCGCGAAGCACTGGAGTGCCCCGCGCCCGAGCTTCTCCGAGTACGGCCGGCGTTGGCGCACGGGGCTGTGCTTCGGCTCCGGGCAGGCCCTGCGCTTCTATCTCGGGCGTGCGGGTGCGCCCGAGCTGCTCCGGCGCAACGCGCACTACTTCGCCGTGCTCGCGCTCGCCGCAGCCGCTCCGCTGGCGTACGCGTGCGGCGGCCGTGGCGCGCTGCTCGCCTGGGCGGTCGTTCCGGCCGCGTTGCTGGTGGTCATGACGCTCAAGAAGCGCAGCCTGCGGCTGGCGTTGCACTCGCTCACGACCTGGACCGTGATGGCGGCGGGCCTCGTGGTCGGCTTCGTGCGCGGTGGTGCTCCCGGCGAAGCCCCGGTGCGGGAGGTGGCGTGAACCTGCACTGGGCGTGTGACAACGACATCCATCCGGCGCTGTTCGGCGCCACCCAGCGGCTGTTCGGCCTGGCCCGCGGCGCGGCCACGCGCGCGCACGTGAAGGCGTTGTGCGTGGTGCCCAACCGTTCACGCGGCGCGCGGCTCGAGACGCTGGCGGGCGTGGAGCTGCATCGCGTGAAGTCGTGGCACACGAGCGTGGCCTGGTGGCTCGAGCGTGGCGGGCTGGCCCCCCTGTTCACCGCGCACGCCGGGCACTCCGCGCGCGCGAACGCCTACCGGCGCGAGTTGGGCGCCGCCCCGGACGCACTGCTGTGCGATCTCACGCTCACCGGCATGTTCGCGGGGGCGGGCCACGCCTTGCGCGTGTACCACGCGCACAACGTCGAAGCGCAGCGCTGGCAGTCGGCGGCCCCGCGGGTGTTCGCGCGCGATGCCTGGGGCGGGCGGCTGGCGGCCCTCGAGCGCCGCGCCGTGCAGGAGGCCGACGCCTGCATCGCGTGCAGCGACGAGGACGCCGAACTGCTGCGCACGCTCCATGGCGCGCGCGACGTGGAAGTGATCGCGACCGGCTTCGATGAGACCGCGCTCGGACCGGTCACGCCGGAGTCGCGGCGCGCGGCCCGCGCCGCGCTGGGCATTCCCGAAGGCGCCTACGTGCTGGCGTTCGTGGGCGGCGACTGGGGACCCAACCACGCCGCGCTGGCGTGGCTCGTCGAGCACGTCATGCCGGCGCTCGCGGGCGAGGGCTTCGTGCTGTTGGCGGTGGGCGCGGTGGCGCGGCGCCATACCGGACGCACCGAGCCGTGGCTGGTCGCGCGCAGCGAGACGCCCGACCTGACCGCCGTGCTGGCGGCCGCCGATGCCGGCATGAACCCCGTGACGACCGGCGGGGGCAGCAATGTGAAGGTGCCCACGTATCTGGCGCTCGGGTTGGCGGTGATCTCCACGCCGTTCGGCGTGCGCGGCTACGCGCCGCTGGCACCGCACGTCACTGTGGCCGCGCTCGAGCACACGGCCGACGTGCTACGCACCCGCCCGCGCGGCTGGGCCGCGCGCGCCGAGGCGGCCCCGGCCGCGCTCTCGGACTACGCCTGGAGCGCGCTCGGTGCGCGGCTCGCCGGTTCGCTCGCCACTCGCATCGAGTCGTACCGCAAGGGAGCCGCGTGATGCGTGTGGCGATGATCGGGCAGAAGGGCATTCCCGCCACCTACGGTGGCATCGAGCGGCACGTCGACGAGATCGCGCGCCGATTGGTGCCGCGCGGCATCGACGTCGACGTGTTCTGCCGGCTCTACTACACGCCGCCGGGCAGCGAGTACCACGACATCGGGCTCCTGCGCCGGCCCAGCATCCACACCACGCACCTGGACACGGTCACGCACGTCGCGTGGGCCACGGC
>JBEBGT010000082.1:0-10456 GCA_040081365.1 Candidatus Eiseniibacteriota bacterium
GCCAGGCGCCGGCGAGCGGCCACAGTTCGCGGTGCACGAGCGCGAGGTCGTAGCGGGCGGCCGAGCGCAGGCGGGCGTGCAGCAGCGGGGTCCTCCGCACGAGGTCCCAGGACTTCGCCAGCACCCCGCCCGGCGCATACAGACGTGCGAACGCGGCTTCGTCCAGGAACGGTTCGACGTGCAGCTCGATGCCGTGCGCACGCAGCGGCTCGATGAACTGGAACAGGCGGTAGCGCCCTGCCGCGCCTGCGCGTGGCTGCGGGGTGAACGCGATCACCTTCAGTGTCACGAGCGCCCGCTCTCGGCGACGGCGGCGTGTCCGCTCCGGACGAGCACGGCGGTCCACATCGCGAGTTGGGCGAGGCTGGTCATGCCGACCAGGTTGTCGCCCGTCATGTTCGCGACCAGCAGGCCCAGCATGAGCGGCGTGTGGAACTTCGCCATGTAATGGGCGAGCGAACCGGGAGGCGCGACGCGGCTGACCGCGTGACCGAGCTGGAACAGCCTCACGATCACCACGGCGAGGAGGATGAGCCCCACGATCCCCATGCTGACCAGGGTCTCGTAGTAGTAGTTCTCCACGGTCAGGAGCACGATGCGCAGCTCGTTGTATCGGTGGCTCAGAAAGCGGTAGCCGAGGTAGCCGACGCCGGTCCAAGGGTGGTCTTGCACGATGCCCCATGCCGCGCGCCAGCCGTAGACGCGCTGGAACAGCGAGAACGCCTCGAACGAGCCGCGTTCCACCGCCACGGTGCGCACGAGTCGGCCCCAGAAACGGCCCGGGATCAACGGTAGGAGCGCAGCGATCGCCAGTGCCCCGGCGAACACGCGGGACGGTTTCACCCAGCGCAATGTAAGGAGCCCGAACGTGAGCCACGCCAGCAGGCCCGAGCGCGAGCCGGTGAGCGCGACCAATGCCACCATGAGTGCGCCGACGACGAAGTTGCTGCGCGCGGGATTCATCTGGTGGCGTACGAGCAGGACGACCGCCACGATGAGCGTGGAGGCCCCCGCTTCATTGGGGCCTGAAAACGGTGCGTCGGGGTTGTTCAGGTAGAGCGTCATGCCGGCGCGCTGTACGTTCCACGCCAGCACCCCGATGATATTGAGCACACCGAGGATCGCGCCAGTCACGAACAGCGCGGTCCACGCATGCTCGATCCGCCTGCGGGTGCGCAGCCACCAGGTGCATAGGGGATACAGCAATAGTCCCTGGCTGGCTCGGATCAGGAGAAGGCCCGAGTCGAGTGCCGCAGCCACGCCAGCGAGTCTCGCGAGCTGGAACAGCGACAGCGCCGCGCAGCCGAAGAAGATGAGCGTCGACCGCACGAAGGCGCGCTCGGCCGCGTCAAGGGCCTCGTGCCCGACGCCCCGTGGGGCGTTCGCCCGGGCGTCGCGCCGAGCGGCGCCGAACACGCTCACCAACAACACCGGCGGCATCAGGATGTCGATGAGATTGACTGAGCGCAGCCCGCTCGCCCGCACCACGATGAGGAGGATGTTCGAGCACAGCATCACGAGCAAGCCGGCGAATGGCCAGCGGGCGCCCGCGTAGAGTACGCCCGCGCCGGTGAGCGCGGCGAGCGGTACCAACCAGAGCGGGTTCGGGTCGCCGGCCGCGAGGCCGACGAGCACCGCGAGCCCGATGATGGTCGCCGCGACCCATGCCCCGCTGCGGGACCGCGGCGGCACAGCGGGCGTGGCGAGTGCGGAGCTCACGGCTCGCGCGAGAGCGTCGTGGCCGTCCACGCGGCACAACCGAGCAGCGCGGCGAATGCGGCCGCGGCCACGATCACCGCGCGCAGCGGCCGGACCTTGAGCTGCGGCTTGCTCGCGACGTCCAGCACCGTGACCGTCGGGGTGTCTCGCGTCTCCTGCATGCGAGCGTCCTCGAACTGTGCCGTCATGAGCACGAGCAGTTTGCGTTGCATCTCGACATCCAGCGCCAGACGGGCTCCGGCCTTCTTCACTTCGGGCAGCTTGCCGATCTCGCTGTTGAGCGCGTCCAGCTGGCGCTCGATGTTCATGAGCTCGGTGTTTCCGGGAGACGTGTACGTGCGGACGTAGGCGCGCTGGGTCTCGAGATTGAACTTCTGCGCGAGGATGTCCGAGACACCGTGCGCGGCGTCCGTCTCGGCGCTCGAGACGACGCGGTTCCTGCGCTCGTACTCCTGCAGTCGTTCCTCGGCGGCGACGAGCTGCTGCTGCACCTCACCGACGCGGGCCTCGAGGAACTGTCGTAGCCGCTTGCCGCGCGTCTTGTAGGTTTCCACGTTGAAGCGGTCCAGCTCGGCGACCAGGAAGTTCGTGACGTCCGCCGCGCGCTGCGCGTCGCGGTCCTCGAACGACACGTTGAGAAGGCCAGCCGCGTTCACGCGCACGCCCAGATGCCGCTGGAACTCCTGCACGTTGCGGTCGATGCCCTTGCGCTTGTAGATCTGCTCGAGCCCGAACCGGTGGATCGCTGCCTCGCTCAGGAGCCGGCTCTTGAGGATCTCGCCGAACACATCGGAAGGTGTGCTGGTGGTGGTGAGCCCCAGGTTGTTGAGCGCACTCGTCTGGATCATGCCTGCGAGGAGTCCGAAGCCGGACTCGCCGCCCTCGGTGGGTGGCAGCAGCGTGCTCTCGCCGCGGTACCAGTTCGGCAGCAAGAGCGACAGGCCCGCCGCGAGCAGCGCGGCGGCCCCGACGATGCCGGCATGAACCCGGATCCGAGCACGGAAGGCGGCGACGAATCGCTCGATGGGAGGGGCGGGCACGCGGTCCAATCGAAACCTCGGGTGGCGGGAGAGCAGGTGGCGGCGCCGGTTGCGGCCGCGCAGCCGGTGGGCCCGGGCAAGCGGCCGCCCACCGCGCGGACGCCCTTCATTCGCGGGCGGAACCGGCTCGCGAACGGACGTCGGACCGTAGGAGGTCGTCCGACCGCAGTCAAGACGGCACGGGGGGGCAGCGGCGCGTGCTCAGCGCCGGATCGTGCGGAGAACGGAGTCGTAAGCCGCGCTCATGCGCAGCGGCCCCCCGGCCGGGCTCCACCACTGCGGTTTCTCGGTGTAGATCCACACGTAGCGGTCGCTGAAGTCGCACGCCGCCTGCACGGCCCGGCCGAATCCTCCGGGCGTGAAGTAGTTGCGTTCCGGGTCGTGCTCGTCCCAGCCCAGGTGCGACCAGTCGTTGTCGAGCCACACCGCGAAGGCCGAGGACCGATGCCGGTCATAGCTCGCGGGGTCGGCGATCAGGCGCTTCACGCCCTGGCGCATGCTGTCGGCCTTGGCGGCGAACTCCGCGCGGTCCCGATACGCGTAGGAATGCTCCTGTCCGTCCACGAACACGACCCGGCCGCTGGCCGCCGCGTGCATGCCGTCCAGGAACGGGACCAACAGCCCGGTGTGCACGACCGTGAGCGGGTGCAGGCCGCCCACGGTCTCGTGCAGCGTCACCGTGTAACCGATCGTGAGGAACACGGTCAGGCCAGGGTAGCCGCGCTCCAGCGCGCGCATGGCCTCGGCGCCACGTTCGCGGACCTGCGCGGACAGTTCCTCCCAACTGTGCGGGTGGCGCTTCACCTGTTCGCGATAATCCCAGAGCCAGCCCTCGTACTGTTCGATGTCGAACAGGATGCCAGGGCCGCCGGACTCCCGAGCGAGCCTGGCTGCGAGTTCCAGGTTCGCCATCACCGCCGAGTGGTCCTCGAACCAGTCGAGGTCGCCGGGCGTGACATTGACGCGCAGGAAGTTCTCGCGGAAGCGCCCGAACCGGGTCGCACGCAGGTCGGCGCGCGCCGCGGCGAGGTCGCGCGCACGGAAACGCCGCCGGCCCCACAGCTTCCACGTGAAGTTGCCGCTGTCGCCGAGCGCGGTACGGTAGGGCACGTGGTAGACACAGCCGTCGAACGGGCTTGCCAGCAGCTGGCCGACGTGCCGGCGCATGAACGCGGGGTCGGGCTCGTCCCAGCCCATCTCGATGAGCAGCTTGCGTTCGGCGCCTGCCGCCGGACTGGGGAGCGCGGTGAACAGCAGCGTGAGCGCGAGCCATGCGGCGTGGGTCGCGGCCCGCGCGCCACCACGCGGTAGACCGGCCATGATCAGCCCCGCTTGGTGCGGGCCGCGAGCTCGTCGTAGAGCCCCGCGAGCGCATCCACCATCGCCTGGGCCGAGAACTCCTCGACGCGCTCCAGGCCGGCAGCGCCCATGCGCCGCGCGAGGACGGGGTCCGCGGCCAGCTCGCTCAGCCGGGCCGACATCGCGACCAGGTCGCCGACCGGCACGAGCCAACCATTGACACCCTGGATCACGGCGTCCGGCGCACCATCGACACGCGTGGCCACGATCGGCAATCCCGCGGCCATGGCCTGCGGGAACACCCTCGGCAGCCCTTCCCAGCGCGAGGCGAGCGCGAAGACGTCGAATGCACGCAGCAGCTCCGGGACGTCGCGGCGCAGGCCGGTGAGCAGGACCCGGCCCGTCAGGCCCTCGGCCGCGATAGCCGCCTCGAGCTGGCCGCGCAGCGGGCCGTCGCCCACGAACACGAGGCGCGCCTCCGGGTGGGCGGCTGCCACCGGGGCGAACGCGTGCAAGAGGTCGAGGGGGGCTTTCTGGTCGCCCAGTCGTCCGACGCTGCCGACCACGAACGCGTCGTCGGGCAGCCCCAGGGAACGCCGGACCTCGGTGCGCGAGATGGGGACGTCACGGAAGCACCCCAGCTCGATGCCCGAGCGGATGAGCCGGTACTGCTCGGGCCGGCCGATCCCCAGCGCGAGTGCGTCGTCGCGGTTCGTGGATGCGACTGCGACCACGATGTCCGACACACTGCTGCACACGCGCTCGAGCCACACGTAGAGCCAGTAGAGCGGCCGCGGTTGCAGTGGAGTGAAGCCCCAGCCATGGGCGGTGTGCACGACCACGGGCACGCCCGCGAACCATGCCGCCACCCGGCCGACGACGCCGGCTTTGGAGGTGTGCGTATGCACGACGTCGAAGCGGCCGCCGCGCATGATGCGCCACAGCCGGTACGTGGCCACGATGTCGCTCCACGGGCTCAGGCGCCGCACCAGCCTCGGCTCGATGACCAACGGGATGCCGCGCAGGCGCGACTCGGTGAGCAGTTCGCCTTCGACACCGGTCTCGACGCCGGTGACGAGCGTGCTCATGACGTGGTCCGGGTCCATGAGCGCGCACGACAGCATGGTGTTCTCCTGTGCTCCGCCCACGATCATGCGCGTGATCACGTGCAGGACGCGAAGTGGACGCTGCTGGCGCGGTGGCGCGTGCCCCGCCGGGATGACCGCCGGTGCGGTGAGTTCGGCGCTCGTGGTCACCCACGCACCTCTGCGGTGAGCGGCGCGGGGCGTTCGGTCAGCCGATCCGGGCTCGCGCTGCCCACCTCGCGCCACCACAGCTCGAAGCACAGCGCGGCCCATAGCGGGCCCGACCGGTCGATGCGGCGGCGGTGCTCGTCGTGCCAGCGGCGCAGCGTGGCCATGTGGAACAGCCCGCTGCCGGCGGTGGCGAAGGTGTCACCCGCCAGTTCGGCGAGCGGCCCACGCAGCCAGTCCTGCACCGGCACCGAGAAGCCGTGCTTGCGCCGCTGCGCGATGCGCGCGGGCAGGTGCCGAGCGGCGAGCTGACGCAGCACGCGCTTGGCGGTGGCGCCCTCGATGCGCGCGCGCATGGGCAGCCCCGCGGCGAAGCGCACCAGGGAGTCGTCCAGGTAGGGCACACGGCCCTCGATCGACGCGCCCATCGTGGTGCGGTCTTCCTTCAACAGCAGGTCGTCGGGCAGGTACCACAGATGATCCGCGGCCAGCGCCAATGACGTGCGGTCGTGCGGCAACACACCCATCTCGCCCGCCATCTCGCGCGCGAGCGAGCCGGCCACGTTCGCGGGTTCGGTGTCGAGCGCCTCGGCCTCGCGCCAGCGTGCGGGCGAAGCGGGTTCGAGCGTCGAGAAGTAGGCGTCCAGGAACGGGCCGCGGCCGCGCGCCTCGAGCAGCTTGCCCGCCATCAGGAGTTGTTCGCCCGCGAACGTGCGCCGGTGCTGGTCGCGCTCGCCCAGGAAGCGCGCGCCCGCGCGCGCCAGCGACGGCGGCAGCCAGGACAGGTTGCGCAGCATCCCGGGCAGGCGGTGCCGGCGATAGCCGCCGAACAGTTCGTCGCCACCCGTGCCCGAGAGCACCACGGTCACGTGCTCGGCCGCGGCGCGTGCCACCAGGTGCGCCGGCACGGCGGCGGGGTCGGCGCACGGCTCGTCGAGCATCGCGATCACGCGCGGCAGTTCGGCCGCCAGGTCCACGGCCACCGTCGACTCGTGGTGCTGCGTGCCGAAGCGCGCGGCCACCTCGCGCGCATAGGCGCGCTCGTCGTGGTGCCCGCCGCCTTCGAAGCCGATCGCGAACGTGCGGGTCTCGCGCCGCACGTGCTCGGGCAGCAGCGCCACCAGCAGGCTCGAATCCACGCCGCCCGACAATAGCACGCCCACCGGGCGGTCGGACAGCAGCATGGCCTGCGTGGAGGCCGCCAGGCGTTCGCCCACCTGGTCCGCCAGCGCGTCGAGCGACTGGTGGCTGAGCGCGGGGTCGGGCGTGAAGTCGGGCCACTCCCAGTAGCGCTCGATGCGCATATCGTGCGCGGTGGCCACCAGCCGGCAGCCGGGGCGCAGCTTGCGGATGTCGCGGAACACCGTGGCCTCGCCCGGCACGAAGCCCAGCGCCAGATAGCGGCCCACGCCGTCCAGGTCCAGCTCGCGCGGCACACCGGGGTCGGTGAGCAGCGCCTGCAGTTCGGAGGCGAACAACAGCCGGTCGCCCACGCGCGCCCAGTAGAGCGGCTTCACGCCCAGCGGGTCGCGCGCCAGCATGGTGGTGCCGTCGGCGGTGTCGTGGATGGCCAGCGCGAACATGCCGCGCAGGCCCTGGACCGCCGCCGCGCCACGTTCGAGCCACAGGTGCGGCAGCAGCTCGGTGTCGGTGTGCGTGCGGAACGTGTGCCGCGCCGCCAGATCGGCGCGCAGGCGCGGTAAATCGTACAGTTCGCCGTTCTGCACCGCCCACACGCGGCCGCTGGCGTCCGAAAGTGGCTGGTGCCCGTGCGCCACGTCGAGGATCGACAGCCGTCGCGCACCCAGTGTGGCGCGGCCGACTTGTTCGAGGCCGTGGTCGTCCGGCCCGCGGTGCACGAGTGCCGACAGCATGCGGGCCACGCATTCGCGATCCGCACGCAGGGAGGCGGCATCGAGCGGGGCGGTGCCCAGACGGTGGATGCCGGCGATCCCGCACATCTTATGCGGCTCCGCGCGTGGCCGGCCGGCGGCGCGGGCCTCGCAAGAGGGCCGCCGGTTCCCTGCGCGCGCGGGCCCTGGTCCGTCCGCGGCATGGACGGGCAGGTCGCTCCGTGCAGTCCGACAGTGGGGGAACGATCGGCAGCAGCGCGTGGGACACGGTCGGTTGTGCCTGAGGCTTCGGATGTGAGCGCGCGGGTTAGAGGCCGCACGACTCGAGAGGGTGACCAGCCGCGAAATTACCGCACGGGGCCCTTGGTGTCATGTGTCGCGCGCGCTCCGGACGCAGTCCCGAGCGTCGCTTTCTGGGCAGGCCCACCGCACGGTGTGAGGGGCGGTTTCGGTATCGTTCGTCGTACGCGCGCAGGTTTGACCCGGGGCACAGCCCGCCTCTAACCTGAATCGCTGTTTCGAGAGGGCTCGTCTCCCGCTTCACCCGCGAGTCCCGGTCGCCACGCGAAAGGATCCCCACCTTGTATACCCTGACGGTCGTGGGCACGGGCTACGTTGGCCTCGTGTCCGGCGCATGCCTCGCTGACTTCGGCAATAACGTCATCTGTGTCGACTCGGACGCTGCCAAGATCGAACGCCTGAAGGCGCTCGAACTGCCGTTCTTCGAGCCCGGGCTGCCCGAGATGGTGCAGCGCAATGTGAACGAGGGCCGGCTCCACTTCACCACCGACCTGCCGTCGGCCGTGAAGGAGTCCAAGGTCGTGTTCATCACGGTGGGCACGCCGCCGCGCAAGGATGGCAGCGCCGACACCAGCGCGATCTACGCCGTGGCCAAGACCGTGGCGCAGAACCTGGACGGCTACACGCTGGTGGTGCAGAAGAGCACCGCTCCCGTGGGCACGGCGCGCGACCTCTACTCGTGGATGAAGAAGTTCGCCAAGCGCGGTGCCGAGTTCGATGTGGCGTCGAACCCCGAGTTCCTGCGCGAGGGCTCGGCCATCGAGACGTTCATGCGGCCGGATCGCGTGGTGATCGGCGCCGAGACCAAGAAGTCGCAGGAACTGCTCCGAAAGCTGCACGACCCGCTGTTCCTGATCGAGACGCCGATGGTCATGACGACGCTCGAGACCGCGGAGCTGATCAAGTACTCGTCGAACTGCTTCCTGGCCACCAAGATCTCGTTCATCAACGAGATCTCCAACGTCTGTGAAGCGCTGGGCGCCGACGTCCAGGTGGTCGCCAAGGGCCTGGGCATGGACCGCCGCATCGGCTCCAAGTTCCTGCATGCGGGCCCCGGCTACGGCGGCAGCTGCTTCCCCAAGGACACGCACGCGCTGGCCAGCTTCGCGCGCGCCGCGGGCGAGCGGGTGGGCATCGTCGAGGCGGCCATCGCCGCCAACGAGCGCCAGATGGACCGCATGGTGCAGAAGGTGGTGGACGCCGTGGGTTCGCCCAAGGGCAAGAAGGTCGCGGTGCTGGGCCTGGCGTTCAAGCCGAACACGGACGACATGCGCGCCGCGCCGTCGCTCACCATCGTGCCCGGACTCATCAAGAAGGGCTTCAAGGTGGTGGCGTTCGACCCGGTCGCCATGCCCAAGGCCGAGCCGATGAGCGAGTTGAAGGGCGTCGAGATGGCTGCCGACGCGTACGACGCCGCGCGGGGCGCCAGCGCGATCGTCCTCATCACGGAGTGGAACGAGTTCCGCACGCTGGACCTGGCCAAGCTGAAGCGCCTCATGAAGAAGCCGGTGCTGTGCGACCTGCGCAACATCTACAACCCCGAAGAGGCCGAGGCCGCGGGCTGGAAGTACGTCGGCGTGGGCAAGGGCCGCCCCGGCAAGGCCATCAAGCCGCGCCGGCCGGCACTGGCGGCCGCGGGCAACAGCAAGAAGGCTTCGTCCAAGCGAGGAGGCAAGCGCGCATGATCCATGGCGTGATCACCAAGGCGCTCAAGGTCATCCCCGATGAGCGCGGCTGGCTCATGGAGATGCTGCGCGACGACGATCCGTTCTTCCAGAAGTTCGGTCAGGTCTACCTCACGGTGGTGTACCCCGAGGTCGTGAAGGGCTGGCACTACCACAAGAAGCAGACCGACCACTTCGTGGTGGTGAAGGGCATGTCGAAGGTCGTGCTGTACGACTCGCGTGACGACAGCCCCACCAAGGGCGAGGTCAATGAGTTCTTCCTGGGCGACAAGAACCCCACGCTGCTGGTGATCCCGCCGCTCGTGCTGCACGGCATGAAGGGCATCGGCGTCGAGCCGGCGTACCTGGTGAACGTGCCCACGTACCACTACGACTACAAGGATCCGGACGAGCACCGCGTGCCCGCGCACGACCCGTCGATCCCGTATGACTGGTCGCGCAAGGATGGCTGAGGTGGCCCGTGGCTGACGCGATCGACCTGTCGCGCGCCCGGGTGCTGGTCACGGGTGGAGCCGGGTTCATCGGCTCCAACTTCGTGCACCGGCTTCTGGCCCGCTACCCCGGGGCGCATGCCGTGGTGCTGGACGCGCTCACCTACGCCGGGCGCCGCGAGAACCTCGACGGCATCCCGGCCGGCAAGCTGACGTTCGTGCACGGTGACATCCGCGACCCCGCCAAGGTGGCCGAGGCCATGCAGGGCTGCGACGTGGTGTTGAACTTCGCCGCCGAATCGCACGTGGACCGCAGCATCGAGACCCCGGGCGACTTCATCCAGACCGACGTCTACGGCGTGTTCGTGCTGGCCGAAGAGGCGCGTCGTGTGGGCGTGAAGCGCTTCGTGCAGGTGAGCACCGACGAAGTCTACGGCGAGGTGCTGGAGGGCCACTCCACCGAGGACTGGCCGCTGAATCCGCGCTCGCCCTACGCTGCCAGCAAGGCCGGCGGCGACCGCTTGGCGTACGCCTACTGGTGCACGTACGGACTGCCCGTGGTGGTGTCGCGCTGCTCCAACAACTACGGCCCGCGGCAGTACCCCGAGAAGCTGGTGCCGCTGTTCGTGACCAACGCCATCGAGGATCAGCCGCTGCCGGTGTACGGTAACGGCAAGAACACGCGCGACTGGTTGCACGTCGATGATCACTGCGACGCGCTGCTCACGCTGTCCACGGTCCCCGGCATCGATGCGGAGGCCCTCGGCTCGAGGCCGTCACGGGCCGTCACGGAGCTGACCACCCGTTTGGAATCCGCCTTCGATCCGCAGGGGGTGCTGTGGCCGAGTCGACCGTGAGCTCGCGGCTCGCGGAGGA
>JBEBGT010000566.1:0-2772 GCA_040081365.1 Candidatus Eiseniibacteriota bacterium
AGCACAGGCCCGGCTGCGCGGTGTCGTGCCCGACGTCGCTGCGGAACATCCAGCAGCGATCGCACTTGGCTCGGCCGGTCTTGCGCACCTCGACGGCCGGCTCCGCACCGTCGGCCGCGGTCACCAGCTCGATCGTGGCCACGATGAGCAGCGCCGGCAGTTCGTCGCCGTAAGCCGTGAGCCGTTCGGTCCACGCCTTGGGTGCGCGCAGTGTGACCTCGGCCTCGGCCGTGGTGGTGAGCGTCTTCGCGGCGCGCAGCGGTTCGATGGCGGCGTTCACCGTGTCGCGCACCGTGCGCAGGAACATCCACTCGTCGCTCGAGCGGCCGGCCTCGTCGCGCTTCGGCCATTCGGCCATGTGCACGCTCGCGTGCTCGGCCACCAACCCGGCGTGCGACTGCCAGGCCTCGTCGGCCGTGAACACCAGCGCCGGGGAGACCGCGATCGTGAGGTCGTGCAGCGCCTGCCACAGCACGGTCTGCGCGGAGCGCCGCGCGGGATCGTCGGGTGCCAACGTGTAGAGCCGGTCCTTGGCGATGTCGAGGAACACCGCCGACAGATCGACCGTGCACAGGTCCACGACCTGGTCGAGCGCACGGTGGAACTGCAGCGCGGTCCACTCGGTGCGCACGCGGGCGAGCCGTGTGGTCAGGTGGTCCGCGAACGCGCGGTCGGTGCGCAGCAGGCGCTCCGCGCCCAGCGCGGCCGCGGGCGTGAAGTCCGCGAGGTTGCCGAGCAGGAAGCGCAGCGTGTTCCGCACCTTGCGGTACGCGTCCGCCACGCGCTGCAGGATCTCGTCGCCCACGCGCACGTCGCCGCGCCAGTCCGTGGCCAGGGCCCACCAGCGCACGCCGTCGGCGCCGTACTTCTCGATGAGCGTGAGCGGGCTCACCACGTTTCCGAGCGACTTGTGCATGGCCCGGCCGTTGCCGTCCAGCACCCAGCCGTGGGTGGCCACCTGCGTGTAGGGGGCGGTGTGCTCGGCGCCCACCCCGATCATGAGCGAGGAGTTGAACCAACCGCGATGCTGGTCGGGTCCCTCGAAGTACAGGACCTCGGCGGCGCCGGTGCGCGCCGCGTCCCAAGCGGCCTTGAGCTCGGGGTGCTGGACCTGGATGGCGCGGTGCGTGCTGCCGGAGTCGAACCACACATCGAGCACGTCTTCTTCCTTGCGGAACGGCCCGGCGCTGCCGCACGCGCCGCAGGCGTAGCCGGTGGGAAGGAAGTCCTCGACCGGCCGCTCGTACCACGTGTCGGAGTCACGGGCGCGCACGAGTTCAGCCGCCTTCTTCATGACGCGCGCATCGAGCGACGGCACTCCGCACTTCTCGCAGTACACGGCCGGGATGCCCACGCCCCAGCTGCGCTGGCGCGAGAGACACCAGTCGGGGCGGCTCTTCACCGCCTCGCGGATGCGGTTGCGCGAGCTGTCGGGGTCCCACTTCACCGACTTCTCCACGGCCTCCACGCAGCGCTCGCGGTGGCCGTCATGATCGACGATGAAGAACCACTGGTCGGTGGCGCGGAAGATGACCGGCTTGTGACAGCGCCAGCAGTGCGGGTAGCTGTGCGTGAACTTCCACGAGTGCAGCAGCACGCCCTGCTCGCCGAGCCAGCGGATGATGTCGTCGTTCACATCGAGCACGCTGCGGCCCGCGAAGTGCGCCACGTCGGGGGTGAAGCGGCCGGCCTCGTCGACCGGGCAGTTCACGCCGAGGTTGTTGCGCGCGCCGACCTGGAAGTCCTCGGTCCCGTGCCCGGGAGCGGTGTGCACGATGCCCGTGCCGTCCTCCATGCTCACGAACGGCGAGCCGTCGACCATGCGCGACTCGTTCCCGAACGGCGCGCGGAAGATCGCGCCCACGAGCTCGGCGCCGCGCACGGTGCCCAGCGTCTCGGCGGTCGTGCCCATGCGCTCGACGAACGGTCCCAGCCGCGCGGCGGCGACCACGACCACGTGACCGTTCACGCGCGCGACGGCGTACTCCGCCTTGGGATCCACCATCAGCCCCAGGTTGGCGGGCAGTGTCCACGGCGTGGTGGTCCACGCCACCGCGCTCGCCTCGGGCCACGCCGCGAGCACACCGGCGGCGGCGTCGCGCACGAGCGGGAAGCGCACGAAGATGCTCGGCGAGGGCACGTCGGCGTATTCGATCTCGGCCATGGCCAGCGCGGTGCGGTCGGTGGGGCACCAGTGGATCGCGCGCTTGCCACGCTGGATGAAGCCGCGGTCGTTGAGCCGTGCGAGTGTCTCGAGGATCTCGGCCTCGAACTCGGGCGCCATGGTGAGGTAGGGGCGGTACCAGTCGCCCCAGCCGCCGAGCCGGATGAACTCGTCGCGCTGCACGGCGATCCACTGCTTCGCGTACTCGCGGCACGCCTTGCGCAGCTCGAGCCGCGTGGGCTTGATCTTCTTCTCCGCGAACTCCTTGTTGACCTGCGTCTCGATCGGCATGCCGTGGTTGTCCCAGCCCGGCACGTACGGCGCGTCAAAGCCCTGCAGTGTGGCCTGGCGCACCGCGGCGTCCTTCCAGATCTTGTTCGCGGCCGTGCCCATGTGGATATGGTTGTTCGAATAGGGCGGGCCGTCATGCAGCAACCACAGCGGCCGGCCGCGCCGCGCGGCACGCAGCGCGGCATAGTGGTCCGCGGCCTGCCAGGCGGCGAGCCGGTCGGGTTCGCGCTTGGCGAGCTCGGCCTTCATGGGGAAAGCGGTCTCGGGCATGTTCAGGGTGTCGCGGTACCCGGGCTTCTTCGGCTGCTCCGCCATAG
>JBEBGT010000567.1:0-2772 GCA_040081365.1 Candidatus Eiseniibacteriota bacterium
AGAGTGGTGCGCGCTGGCTGCTGCCCGTGGACGCGCGGCACACGCTGGCGCTGGGGGCGCGTGTGGCGGGCGCCTGGCTGTCACGCGAGGAATCCCGCGCGCTGGAACGGCTGGCGCAGGTGCTGGCCGTCGCCCTCGAGAACCTCGAACTGAAGCGCGAGGCGCGCGGGCACGGCGCGCTCGCCAAGGAGATGCGTGCGGCGCACGATGTGCAGGCGCGGCGCCTGCCGCGGCGCACGCCGGTGTTCCCCACGCTCGACTGTGCGGCGGCCACGCTCGCCACCGAAGCGGTGAACGGCGACTACTACGACTTCGTGGAGACCGGCGGCCGCGAGTTCACGCTCGCCGTGGGCGACGCCGCGGGGCATGGCGTGCCGGCGGCGATCGTGCTCGCGGGCGTGCAATCGCGCTTCCGAGACGAGGCGCGGCGCGCGCGACACCCCGGTGAACTGCTCGAGGCCATGAACCGCGATCTCGTGGCCCTCGACCAGCCCGAGCACTTCATGGGATTGCTGTGCGCGCGCGTCGACGCGGGTGCCGGCTCGGTGCGCTTCGCGAACGCCGGACTCACTCCACCACTGCTGCGCAAGCGCGACGGCCGGCGCGCCGAGCTCACCGAGGGCGGGCTGCTGCTGGGCGTGCGCGCGGGCTCGGCCTACCCGATGTGCGACGTGACGCTCGAACCCGGCGACGTGCTGGTGGTCTACACCGACGGCCTCTCCGAGGCGAGCCGCGCCGGCGTGCCGTTCGGCGACCAGCAGGTGTGGGAGGTCATCGACCGCCACGCGCACCGGCGCGCGGCGGACCTGGTGGAGGAACTCATGAACGCGGTGCGCGCCTGGGCCGACGGCCCGCTCGACGACCTCACCGTGGTCGTGCTCAAGCAGCTCGCGCGCGGACGCCCCGCATTGCGCGATGCAATCCCCGCACTCAAGTCCGGGAATGGTGCGGCCGATACCCAAGGGTGAGGCGACAGGACGCCGCCTCCCCCGCCCGCGCTGCCAACCCGCGAGCGGCCGTACGACTCGGTTGACCCCGTTCGCGGGAGACCGCAACGGGCCCTCTGGACATCGGAGGTGGCCGTGGACGTCGGACTGGTGATGGTCCTGCTGGACCTGCTGTGGTGGATCCGGCGCTGAGGCGTCGGCACCGCAGCTCAAGGAAGAAGCCCACGGGGCCGACCGGGTCCCGTGGGCTTTATCATGAGGACCGCGCAGCGGTCACTGGAGCGCGGCGACCAGCTCCGTGGCGAGCGCGCCCACGCGTTCGGCGACCCCGCGCTCGGGGTCCTGGTGCACGAGTCGCATGAACGCCGCGCCCACGATGGTGGCCTGCACGCGGCCGCGCAGCGCGGCGGCGTCGGCGGCGGTGGAGATGCCGAAGCCGACCGCGATGGGCAGCGGGCTGTGCGCCCGCACGGCGGTCAGGCGCTCGTCGAGCGAACCCGCGTAGCCACCGGCCTGACCGGTCACGCCGGTGCGCGACAGGCAGTACACGAAGCCGCGGCAGCGTGCGAGCAGCACCGGCAGGCGCGCCTCGCTCGTCGTCGGGGCCACGAGCAGCACCGTGTCGAGCCCGGCTTCGTCCATGGCGGCCCAGGTGTCGGGCAGCTCGCCGGGCGGCAGGTCGGACAGGATCACGCCGTCCACACCGCTCGCCTTGGCGCGTTGCGCGAACTCGCGCGCGCCCACGCGCACGACGGGGTTGGCGTAGGTCATCACGATGACGGGCAGCTGCGACTCGCGGCGGAACTTCGCCACCAGGTCGAGCACGTCGAACACGCCGGTGCCGCGACGCAACGCCCATTCCGAGGCGCGTTGGATGTCGGGGCCATCGGCGATGGGATCCGAGAACGGCACGCCGACCTCGATGGCCATGGCCCCGGCGCGCTCGAACGCGCGCAGCATGTCGAGCGAGAGCTCGAGCGATGGGTAGCCGGCGGTGAGGAACGGGATCAGGCCGGTGCCACCGGCATGCGCGGCGAACGCCGCAGACAGTCGGGACGACGAACCGGTGGCGGCCACGCGCGGGATCAGTAGCCGGCTGAGAACGGGTCGACGGTGCCGAAGCCGCGACCGTACGGCGAGTAGCCGTACTGGAGCGGCGAGCGCACGTCATGCATCTCGACGCGGAAGATCGAGTTCGCGGTCGGACGCCAGGCCACGTCGAGCCCCTCGAGGAAGAACGAGCTCGAGGCGTTGCGGGCTCCGGTCGTGTTGCCGAAGCGGCTGCCGAACGTGTTGCCGATGCTGATGCTCATGGTGACCGGCGCACGGAACTGGTACGACAGGTTGGTCACGTTGAGCGCGCCCGACTGGCCGTTCCAACCGGTGCCGAACGACACGGTGTTCGTGAGGTGGAAGCGCGAGCGGTCGAACCACGAGCCGAGGCCCGCGCCATTGCCGAACGCCGACAGCGGCACGCGCGGCTTGAACTCGGAGGCGGGATCCAGCAGGCCACCGGCATGAGCGGACGAGCACACGGACGCGGCGGCGATCAGGAACAGGGCGACGATGGCTGCACGGAATCGGAGCATGGTCGGAACCTCCTCGCCCACAAAACTATGGACCCGCGCGGTCACTGTCAACGGGTGACAGGGGGCTCCGCACGGGTCCACGGGGATTTCACAGGGGCTGTACCCCCCGCCGCGCTCGCCGACGCGTCCTACGCGTTGGTGTCGAGCTGCAGCTTGATGACGATCTCGTAGGTGCCGCCGGGCGGCAGCTTCACCGGGACCACGATCTGCTTCACCTCGGTCACACCGTGCATGAC
>JBEBGT010000568.1:0-2758 GCA_040081365.1 Candidatus Eiseniibacteriota bacterium
AAGCGGCTCGTCACGTCGTGCGGGTCACCAACCCGCTTTGCCACCTGCGCCGTAGCGCGAGAAGTGCTTGAGCTGCACGCGCACGTCGCCACCGCCGCCGTCGTAGCTCGAGGCCGTGAGCCCGTACCAGAGCGAGTCGCCGGGGTTCCACCACCAGGCCGCGGGCGGTGCGACCGACAACTGCTTGCCGCTGCACTTGAGCCGCAGCTCGACCGGCGTGGTGAAGTGGTTGAGCGTCGCGGGCTGGATGTCGAGGTCGACCAGGAAGCGCGTGGGGTCGGGGAAGGTCACGGTGATCGTGGCCGTGCCGGTGAACGCGCCCGCCGGGATGTCGAGCCGGACGTGCTCGTTCTCGAGCCGCCCACCTGCGGCGCCATCGATGATGCCCACGAGAGCGACTGCACGCACGAGTGCCGTATCGACGACCACTTCGGGCGCCGCGATGCCGCTGGCCGTCGCCGGCGCCGGTGCGTTGGCGGGCCCCGCCGCGCTGCTGTCGGATGTCGTGTCGCTCGACGAGCCCACCGCGGGTCCGGCGACACGTCCAGGTGCTCCAGCGCAGCCGACGACCAGATACAGCGTCACGGCCGCAATCGCTTGCAGCAATCGCGCACGACGGATCATGGGGATCTCCATGAGGGATGGCTCACGAGGATCGGTGCGCGGCCGTGGCCGCGCCTGGTACCTGTGTCTACGCATGCGTGGTGCCAATCCCTGGCGGGACGCGAATGCGTTGCGCCGCAACGATGCGGTCACGGGCCTGCGGACCCAACCCACGCGCGCGACGTGCGGAGCGCATCGGTGGCCATGCAGGAATGGTCACGGCCCGGTGAGCATGTGAAGTTGCCGGAATAGTGCTGGCACGCGAGCCGTCAGTGCGGGCCACGCGGCCCTGGTCGCCACGGCGACGAGGCCCTGGTTGCCCGGCGAGCGCTCGGCCCGCGGGCTGGCCGGGCCCCAGGGGCCGGAGCCGGCCGCCGTGAGCTGGGAACCAGGAGCGACCAGCCGAGCCCGGACAGGACCGCCGCGACCCGGCCAGCACGGCCGGCCGGCTGAGTCAGGCTCGGGCCGCGAGCCGGACGATCCACGGAGGACCTGACGGCGAGCGGTACCGCACGAACGGCACATGCACGCTCGGCGGGGCACGCTTACCGCGGTGGGATCGCGCGAGCGAGACGATGCGGAGAGCAGGGACGGCGCGACGTGGGCGCGACGACAGGCGAGCCGCGCGCCGGGGGCGAGCCGCGCGCGCGGGCACGGTCCCGGGGCGTCATGGTCGCAAGTTTACATAATATACATTATGCGACATGACTATCTGGGCCAACAGGGCGGCGATAGCCCCTCTCGGCCCGGCCCCGGCCGGCCGCGCCGGCCTCCGGTGCCCGCCCTGGCACCCAGCGTTCGCGCGCAGCGCTCCGCGTGCATCGGCTCGCCTCTCGCTCGCACTGCACGCGACGCTCAGAACTCGAACTGCGGATCCGCCGGCGTCTGCTCGATGCCCACGCGGCCGATCCGGATGTCGGCACGCGCGTAGGCCTCGCCCTTCATCTTGAGCCCGGCCAGCCGCCGCAGCATGGCGAGCTGGCCCGTGTGCGTGATGGCGTCCGCCAGCACGCCCTGGAAGAGCTGCCCGGGGTCACCCTGGATGGGTGCCCCGGACGCCAGCACGTCGTCAGCCCGCCGGAGCGCTGCGAAGAACCGGGCCACCTCGGGCTCCCAGGCCTGCGGCACCGCCACGGCCCAGCGCGACTCGCCTTCGAGCCGGCGGGCCAGCGCCTCGATCAAGTCGCCCATGTGCGCCACGACGTCGACCACGCGCGGCGACTCGGCGGATGCACGGAACTCGCCGAAGCTGGCCGGCGTGCCGCGCAGCGTCTTGGCGGCGCGGTAAGCCAGCGTGGCGAGCGCATGGCGCAGGAACAACCGCGTGGCGGGCTCGTGCGCGGGGATCTCGGACATGGCGGGGCTCCTGCGGGTTCTGGCGGTTCTGGGAATACTCGAGGTTCATGGACTGCATGAGCCCGGGGTGCATGAACGCGGCGCCGGCCCGAGCGCCGGGATCAGCCGGCCGATCGGGTCACGGCGGGAACGCCGGGATTCTGGCTTCGCGCCGCGCGCGCAGCATACTGCACATTTGTGCATCCTGGCAAGATGGGGTAGAACTCCGCCCATGCCGGCCGAACTCCGACTCGAGCCCTGCAAGAGCGCGCTCAATCACGTCACGGGCATGCCGTTCGCGTGGTCCTTGAACCCCTACATGGGCTGCGCACACCGCTGCACGTTCTGTTACGTGCGTGCGTTCGAGCGCCGTGCCGAACGTCCCTCCGATGACCGCTATGGGCGCAGCATCCGCGTGAAGACCAACGTGGTCGCCGTGCTGCGCGCCGAACTCGCCCGCGCCTCGTGGGCCCGTGAAGTGGTCGCGGTCGGTGCAGCCACCGACCCCTACCAGCCGGTCGAGGGCCGCTTCCGGCTCACGCGCGGCTGCATCGAGGCGCTCGCCGAACGCCACACGCCGTTCTCGATCATCACGCGCGGCCCCATGGTGGTCCGCGACATCGACGTGCTGCAGGACGCCGCACGGGCCGCCCGCGTATCGGTGAGCCTGTCGATCCCGACGCTCGACCCCGAGATCTGGCGCGTCACCGAGCCCGGCACCGCGCCGCCGCGCCAGCGCCTGCGTGCGGTGCGCGCGCTGGCCGATGCGGGCGTGCGCGTGGGCGGGGCCATGGCGCCGCTCCTGCCCGGGCTCTCTGAC
>JBEBGT010000569.1:0-2754 GCA_040081365.1 Candidatus Eiseniibacteriota bacterium
GAAGCGCGCGGGCCCTCGCGTCAGCCGGTCACGCGCTCCAGCACCAGGTCCTCGGGCAACGTCGCCGGGGCGGCATCGGCGATCGTGAAGCACGCCAGCGCGCGCTGCATCAACCCGGGCTCGTCGCTCGCCAGGTGCAGCCGGGCGAACGCCTCGCCCTGCTTCACGCGCGAGCCACGCCCGCGCAGCATGAGCAGCCCCACGCGCGGGTCCACGGCGTCGTCGGCCTGCAACCGGCCGCCGCCCATGGCCACCACCAGCTCGCCCAACGCGAAGCAGTCGCACGCCGCCAGGTAGCCGTCGCGCGGTGCGCCCAGGTCGATCGTCACGGGTGAGGCGTGCAGGGGCTTCCGCTCCTCGAGCAACGACGGGTCGCCGCCCTGCGCGCGCACCATGGTGAGGAACCTGTCGGCGGCGGAGCCGTCGTCGAGGTTGCGCGTCACCAGCTCCAGCGCTTCCTCGCTCGTGCGCGCCGCGCCTGCCAGCCGCACCATCTCGGCGGCCAGCGCCAGCGTCAACGGCCGCGTGCCGGCCAGCTTGTCGCCGGTGAGCACTTCCCACGACTCCACCACTTCGAGCGCGTTGCCCACGGCGGCGCCGATCGGCCAGCTCATGTCGGTGATGCAGGCCGAGGCCGCCGCACCCATGGCCTGCGTGGTGCGCACGAGCCGCGTGGCCAGCGACCTCGCGGACTCGCGCGTCTTCATGAACGCGCCATTGCCCACCTTCACGTCGTACACCAGCGCGCGCGCGCCCTCGGCGATCTTCTTGGACACGATGCTCGACACGATGAACGGTTCGAACTCCACCGTGGACGTGACGTCGCGCAGCGAATAGAACAACCCGTCGGCCGGCGCCAGGTCGGGGCCCTGCCCCACCATGAAGACGTTCAGGCGCTGCAGCTGCGCCGCCATCTCGGCCGGCTCGAGCCGCGTGCGGAATCCGGGGATGCTCTCGAGCTTGTCGAGCGTGCCGCCCGTGTGGCCCAGGCCGCGGCCCGACACCATGGGCACGGGCACGCCGCAGGCGGCCACGAGCGGCGCCAGGATGAGCGAGATCTTGTCGCCCACACCGCCGGTGGAGTGCTTGTCGGCCGCCACACCGATGCGCTGCCAGTCGAACACGCGGCCCGAATGCAGAAACGCCTGCGTGAGCGCGTCGGTCTCCGCAGCGTCGAGACCTTTCAGGAACGCGGCCATGAGCCAGGCGCTGGCCTGATAGCGCGGGATCTCACCGCTGGCACAGGCCGCGATGAACGTGCGCAGGGCCTCGGGGTCGTGGGCGTGGCCGTCGCGCTTGGCGCGCAGGAACTCGCGGGGATCGAGGGCCATGTCAGTACTTCCCTTCGCCGGCCGCTTCGCCGCGCACGATCTTCACGCCCGCCGACGCGCCCAAGCGGGTCGCACCCGCGGCCACCATCTTCTCGGCGTCGTCGCGCGTACGCACGCCGCCCGAGGCCTTCACGCCCATCTCGGGGCCCACGGTCTCACGCATGAGCTGGATATCCTCGACCGTGGCACCCCCACCGCCGAAGCCCGTGCTCGTCTTCACGAAGTCCGCCCCCGCGGCCTTCGACAACGTGCAGCCCATGACCTTCTCGTCGCGCGTGAGCAGCGACGTCTCGAGGATCACCTTCACGATCGCCCGGCCCGTGGCGGCGTTCACCACGCCGTGGATGTCCTGTTCCACGAGCGCGTAGTCCCGCGACTTGAGCGCGCCGATGTTGAGCACCATGTCGACTTCCTCGGCGCCCTGTTCGATGGCGCGCTTGGTCTCGTAGGCCTTCGTGTCGGGCAGGTGTGCGCCGAGCGGGAAGCCGATCACCGTGCACACCTTGACGCCCGAGTTGCGCAGCAGCTCGCGGCACAGTGCGACCCAGTTGGGATTCACGCACACGCTCGCGAAGCAGAACTGCGCCGCCTCGCGGCACAGCTGCTCGACTTCCTCGCGCGTGGCGTCGGGCTTGAGCAAGGTGTGGTCGATGAGGCTCGCGAGGCCGTCCGAGGCCGGGCAGTAGCCCATCGTGGTCACGACGCGAGACGCACCGGCCGCGGCCAGCATGCGCGTCTCCTCGGGGCCGCGCGCGCCCGTCACGCCCCAGTTGCGGCAGCGCTCGCACGTCGTGTGGTCGTGCACCACCGCCCCCACGGGCAGCGTCATGGCGTGGCCCACCGTGGCGGCGCGCGGGCTGTTCGCGCGCGGGCTGCCCGCATCGGCACCTTGGAGTGCCGCCAGCACCTGGCGGGTGATCAGGTCGACCAACTGCTCGCGTTCACGGCTCACCGTGCACTCCTCGTGGGCTTCACGAACTGGAACTGGTCGGGCAGCAGCGCCGACAGTGACTTGTGCAGGATGCGTCCGCGCGCATCGCGCCAGTACACCAGCAGATCCGGCGCGAACTCGCTCATCACCTGGCGGCAGGCGCCGCACGGCGGAGCGCCCTGGCCTTCGCGCGCCGTGACCGCGATCGCCACGAACCGCCGCTCGCCCTCGCTCACCGCCTTGAACACGGCGGTGCGCTCGGCACAACACGTGAGCCCGTACGACGCGTTCTCGACGTTACAGCCGTGGAAGATCGCACCGGACTCGGTGAGCAGTGCGGCACCCACGGCGAAGCGCGAGTAGGGCGAATGGCTGGCGGCGCGCGCCTGCACGGCGGCGGCCATGAGCGAGCGTGCGGCGGCGCTCGACAGCGTGCCTGCCCGGCGTGCGGCCCGCGGTTTCGCGGCGGACTTCCGGCGCGCGGCGCTCACG
>JBEBGT010000083.1:0-10351 GCA_040081365.1 Candidatus Eiseniibacteriota bacterium
GCCACGCGGCCGGCACGGCGCGCGCGATCAGGCCCACGCGCTCGGCGCGCTTGGCGTCCAGCGAGCGCCCGGTGAGGATCATGTCGAGTGCGGCCGGCAGGCCGATCAGGCGCGGCAGCCGCGTCGTGCCGCCCCATGCGGGCAGGATCCCCAGCATGGTCTCGGGCAGCCCGATCTGCGTGCGCGATTCCTCGCTCGCGATGCGCGAGTCGCACGCCAACGACAGCTCGAGCCCGCCGCCCAGACAGACACCGTCAATCGCCGCCACGGTGGCACACGGTAGTGCGGCCAGCCGCGAATACGCGGCTTGCCCGCGGCGCACCAGCTCGAACACCTGCGCGCCGTCGGTCACCGCGCCGATCGCATCGACGTCGGCACCGGCGATGAAGCTGCCCGGCTTGCCGCTGATCACGATCACACCCTGCGGTGGTGCGGCCTCGAGGTCGGTGAGCGCGGCTTCCAGCGACGCCACCGCATCGGCGTCGAGCACATTCAGTTTGCGCGCCGGATGATCGACCACCAGGTGCGCGATGCCGCCATCGCGGCGTTCGACGCGGAACACCGGCATCATGATCGCTCCAGCACGAAGGCCGCCCCCTGCCCGCCACCCACGCACAGCGACGCCAGTCCCAGCCGCGCGCCGCGACGGCGCATCTCGTGGAGCGTCGCGATCAAGAGCCGCGCGCCGCTCGAACCCACCGGATGGCCCAGCGCGATCGCACCGCCGTTCACGTTCAACCGCTCCTCGGGAATCTCGCCCAGCGCCTTGTCGAGGCCCAGCTCGTCTCGGCAGAACTTCTCGGACCTGGCGGCCTCGATGCAGGCCAGGACCTGTGCCGCGAACGCCTCGTTGATCTCGAACAACTCGATCTCGGTCAGCGTCAGCTCGGCCTTGGCGAGTGCTCGGGCCATCGCGAATACCGGTCCCAGCCCCATGCGGCCGGGCGCAAGGCCCGCGAACGCGAAGCTGCGGATGCGGCCCAACGGCGGCGTGGGCCAGCCCTGCGCGGTCTCGTCGTCGCCGATCAGCAGGGCCGCCGCGCCGTCGGTGATCTGGCAGCTGTTGCCCACGGTCACGGTGCCGTTGCGCCGGTCGAAGTACGGCTTGAGCTTCGCCAGCGCTTCCAATGTCTGGCCTTCGCGCGGGCCCACATCGTCGCGCACGGGTTCGTAGCCGGGCGCGGGGTACACCGGCACGATCTCCTCTCGCAGCTTCTCGCGCGCGGCCAGCGCGCGCTGATGACTCTGCAATGCAAACGCGTCCTGGCGCTCGCGCGTGATGCGGAACTCGCGCGACAGCACCTCGGCCGTCTGCCCCATGTTGAGCCCGCACACCAGATCGGTCAGCCCTTCGGCGATCGCGATGCGCGGCGTCAGCATGCGCGGCTTGAACTTCGCCATGGCGCCCAGCTTCGCGAATGGCGTCTTCGCGCGCATGAGCCCTTCCAGGAAGTCCGCGTACTCGAACGTGTACTGGAGCGGGATCTGGCTCATGGACTCCATGCCGCCCGCCAGTACCAGCTTGGCGTCGCCCGAGCCGATGCGATGGCAGGCGTTGGCCACGGCTTCCATGCCCGAAGCACAGTTGCGATGCACGGTCACGGCCGGCACGCACTCGGGCACACCGGCGCGCAGCGCCACGATGCGCGACGAGTTCGCGGCCTCGGCCGGCATGGCGCAGTGCCCGAACACGACCTCGTCGATGCGGCCCGGATCGAGTTCGCTGCGCGCGATGACTTCGGAAGCCGCTACGCGGCCCAGCTCGTAACTCGGAGTGCGCTTGAAAACACTTCCAGCCTTGGCGAAGGGCGTGCGGATGCCCGACAGGACCCAGCCTCCGAGCGCGGCCATCAGCGCGACAGCTTCTCCAGCAGCGCGCGCGCCTCGGACTGATAGCGCGCGTCGAGAGCGCTGCTGGTGGGCGGCAGCGACACGGCCTTCTCGAGCTCACGCCGCGCCTCGGCGATCTTCTTCTGGTCCTTCAAGAGCCTGGCGTACTCGAGCCGGTGGTTCAGGTACGCGGGCTCCAGCGCGATGGCCTTCTGGAAGGCGGTCGCGGCATTGTCGAACGACGCGCCCTTGGGCACGCCGCCGAGCACGGCGTTGGCGGCCATGCGTTCCATGGCATTCAGGCTCGAGACTTTCACGTTCCATACGGCAAGCACGTGCCATGCCCGGCCGAGGTTCGGGTCCAACGCCAGCGCGCGGTCAGCCTCGGACTTGATCTCCTTGGAGATGGCCAGCTTGCTGCGCGGACCCTCGCGGAGCGCCTGCCGGCCCAGCGCCACCGCCAGCCAGACGTGCGGCGCGGCCGAGTCCGGCGCCACGCGCACGGCGTCACGGGCGTGGGCCACCGCCGCGGCGAACAGTGCACGCTGCGCGTCACCCTTCTGCGTTTCGCCCAGTTCGGATTCCACGCGCGATAACCGGCACAGCGCCATGGCGTTGCCCGGCGCGGCCTGCACGGCCTCGGCGTAGGCGCGCTGCGCCTCGTCGAGCCGGGCGGCGGCGTACGCCTGTTCCCCCGCGGCCAGCGCTTCGTCGGCCGAGCGCGCCCGGGCCGGGCCGGCCAGCAGCAGTGCGAGACCTCCCAGTCCGAGCACGAGCGAACGCCACCACGGGCGCGACGAGCGGGCGAGACGAAGCCGCAGGTGGTTCATGGTTCCTCCGAGCGCGTGGCACCTCGTGCGCCACGGTTCCGTACGCCCCGCGCCCGTGTAGGGGCAGTGAACACAGGGGTCGGCGCCGCACAGGTGAGCGAGCAGGCACCTTGCGCCGTGCGATTCGGGCTTGTCAACCATGCGGTCCCAGCGGACCATGTCGTGGGCCGCTACGAACGGGGACGCTTCGGGCGTCCCCGCGACCCGTCCCATACGCGCTTGGCACTCCCATGACGCGGTGTTACCAATTGCCATTCTCGCGCCGTGGCCTGACACCCTCGGCCACGTTCCGTTCCGGCCGCGCACGGAGGGGCCATGCCGAAGACGCTGATCCGCATCTTCCTGGATTCGGTCGAGCAGTACCGGAAGCCCGCCCATTTCATGCGGCGATTGCCGGATACCGCCGGCCGTGGCCGCTGGGAGTCGCTGTCGTCCGAGCGCGCCCGCACCGACGTCGAGGGCCTGGCGCTCGGACTCACCGCGCTCGGCGTGCGCCGCGGCGACCGCGTGGCACTCCTGTCCGAGAATCGCTACGAGTGGCCCATCACCGACCTCGCCACGCTCGGCGTGGGCGCGGTCACCGTGCCCATCTACCCCACGCTCACCGCCCCGCAGGTGCGCTACATCCTCGACAACGCCGAGGCCCGCGTGTGCGTGCTGTCGAGTGCGGCCCAGCTCGAGAAGCTGCTGGCCGTGGCCGACTCGTTGCCGCGCCTCGCGAGCATCGTCGTCATGGATCCGCCGCCGGCGGCGCGCGACTCGCGCGTCACCTCGTGGGCGCTGGTGCGGGCCGACGGCGAGCGCCGGCGCAAGGCCGAGCCGCAGGCGTTCCGTGCCATGGCCGACGCCACCAAGTCCAGCGACCTGGCCACCATCATCTACACGTCGGGCACCACGGGCGACCCCAAGGGCGCGATGCTCACGCACGACAACATCGCCTCCAACGTCGAAGCCGCGCTGCAGGTGGTGGATCTGAACCCGAACGACACCTGTCTGTCGTTCCTGCCGCTGTGCCACATCTTCGAGCGCATGGCCGGGCTCTACGCCATGCTCGCCGGCGGCTGCACCATCGCGTACGCGCGCAGCGTCGACACCGTGGCGGCGGACGCGCAGGAAGTGCACCCGACCGTGCTCACCGGCGTGCCGCGCTTCTACGAGAAGGTCTACGCGCGCGTCATGGAGAACGCCGGCACGCAGCCGCCGCTCCGGCGCGCGATCTTCCACTGGGGCTTGGGCGTGGGCCGGCAGGTCGCGCAACTGCGCTTCCAGGGCAAGACCGCCGGGTTCGCGCTCGGGCTCGTGGCCACGGTGGCCGACAAGCTCGTGGGTCACAAAGTGCGCGAGCGCGTGGGCGGACGCATCCGCTTCTGCATCTCGGGCGGCGCGCCGTTGGGACCGAAGATCATGGAGTTCTTCTTCGCGATCGGCATCCCGGTGATCGAGGGCTACGGCCTCACCGAGACGTCGCCGGTCATCTGCCTGAACCGCCCCGGCCAGGAGCGCCCCGGCGCCGTGGGACCGCCGATCCCCGGAGTCGAAGTGAGTTTCGGCGCCGAGAGCGAGATCCTGGCGCGCGGTCCCGGCGTCATGCAGGGCTACTTCCGCAACGAAGAGGCCACGCGCGCCTGCATCCGCGACGGCTGGTTCCACACCGGCGACGTGGGTCATCTGGATGCCGAGGGCAACTTGCGCATCACCGACCGCTTGAAGGACCTGCTCGTCACCGCGGGCGGCAAGAAGGTGGCGCCGCAGCCGCTCGAGGGCAAGCTCAAGGCGTCGCGCTGGCTGAGCGAGGCCGTCATGCTGGGCGATCAGCGGCCGTTCTGCGTGGCGCTGCTGGTGCCCAACTTCGCCAACCTCGAGGCCGAGGCCAAGGTGCACGGTTGGCCCGCGGGCTCGCGCCGCGAGTTGCTCGCGGCCGCGCCGGTGCGCGCGCTCTACCAGGGCGTGATCGACGAGCTCAACGCCGGGCTCGCGCCGTTCGAGACCATCAAGCGCTTCGAGCTGCTCGACCGCGACCTGAGTGCTGAGGCCGGAGAACTCACGCCCACGCTCAAGGTGCGGCGCAAGGTCGTCACGCAGACCTTCGCGGCGCTCATCGAAGGCATGTACGCCGGTGGCGCGCCGCCGGCCTGAACACTGTCCAACAACGCCTCAACCACGCGGTCCCATTCCCGGAGGAGAACATGAACACAGTTCGCATGGTGCGAGTGCTGGCGCTGGCCGCGCTGCTCGCACCGGCCACCGCGTTCGCGGCGGGCTACTCGATCTACGAGCAGGGCGCTGCGGCTCTGGGCATGGCGGGGGCGTACACGGCGTCCGTGAATGACGCCAGCACGTTGTTCTACAACCCGGCGGCCATGACCTCGCTCCCGGGACTCACCGTGACGGTCGGCGGCTCGTGGCTCACGACGCGCAACAGCTTCGCCGGCACGCAGCCCACGGCGAACGCCTATCCGGGCTTCAACGTCCAGGAGTCCATGAAGTCCGGCAACTTCTTCCCGCCGCACCTTTACGTGGCCGCCCCGCTCGGCAAGCGCCTGGCGTTCGGCGTCGGCGTCAATGCGCCGTTCGGCCTGGGCATCGAATGGGAGAACCCGGCCACGTTCACCGGCCGCGAGCACGCCACCAAGGGCCAGCTGCAGACGCTCGCGGGCTCGGCCTCACTCGCGCTGGCGCTCAACGAGCGCTGGAGTGTGTCGGGCGGCGTCACGCAGATGTACGCCAACGTGGAGCTCGACAAGATGAACCTCGCGACGGTGCCCGGCGGCGGCGGTGGCCGCGTCAATGTGGCCAGTGTTCATCTGGAGTCGTCGCTGGGCTCCAGCTCGGGCTCGGGCATGAATGCCGGCCTGCTGTGGAGACCTAAGAAGGACTGGCGCGTGGGGCTCAACTACCGCGCCGGCATCGACGTGAAGGTCGAAGACGGCGACGCCACGTTCACGCAGATCCCCACGGGGAATCCGCAGTTCGATGCGGTCGTGGCCGACTCGCTGCCGCCGTCGCAGAAGGTGGCCACGACGCTGCACTTCCCCAGCGTGTTCTCGGTGGGCGCGGCGTGGGACGCCATGCCGGGCTGGACCTGGGAGTGCGACGTGAACTTCACGGACTGGTCGGTGTTCGACGCCCTGCCGCTCGACTTCAAGACCACCAACTCGATCGACCAGTCGATCATCGAGAACTACCACGACTCCTATCGCGTGAGCGTCGGCGCCGAGCACCGCCTGGCGTCGCACCGCTATCGGTTCGGCTACTACTACGATCAGGAGGCCGCGCCCGCGCAGTCCGTGACCGTGCTGCTGCCGGACGCGGCGCGCCACGGCGTGACGCTCGGGCTGGGCTTCGACATGGGCAAGGAGAAGTCGTGGACGGTGGACCTGTACAACCTCGCCCTGTTCGTGGATACGCGCAGCACCGAGGGTGTCTCGCGCGATGCCTACGAGGGTGTGTTCAAGGCGTACGTGAACGCGTTCGGCGCCACTGTCACTCACCGCTGGTGATCCGAGAGGACTGCGAATCATGAAGAACATGCGCCGTTTCGCCATCATCCTCGCAGGCGCCGCGCTGATCGGTGGCTGCCAGGGACCGTGCTCGAAGATCGACCTGGGTGCGCCCAAGGTCGAGACGGCCGCGGTCGACTTCTCACGCTACGTGGCGGTGGGCACCAGCATCTCGGCCGGCTATCAGTCGAGCGGCGTGGTGGACCGTCATCAGATCAACTCCTACCCCGCGATCTTCGCGCGGCAGATCGGCAAGACCGTGCAGCTCGACGGCAAGGGCGGCTTCTCCGAGCCCACCGTGAACGGCCGCGGCCTGCCGCCTCTCCAGCGCCTGCTGTCCCTGAGCCCGGTCACCATCGACACCGTCGGCCCGGCGGGCGTCCCCACCAACACGACGTTCCCGACGCCGTACTCCAACCTGGCCATCCCGGGGGCCGTGCTGTTCGACTATGGCAGCCCGGCGCTGTACGCCTTCAATCCCCTGACCACGCTCGTACTGCGCGGCCTCGGCACCGTGAGCGACCTGACGCTGTCCCAGCAGCCGACGTTCGTTTCGTTCGAGTTCGGTGCCAACGAAGTGCTGGGCCGGGCCACTCGCGGCACGTCGAAGGTGCTGATCCCGCAGGCCAGTGTGGCCCTGTTCGGGAGCCAGCTCAGCACCGCCATCACGACGCTGCATACCGTGAATCCCAACGTGCGGATCGCGCTCGCCAATGTGCCCGATGTGACGGCGATCCCGTTCTTCACCACGGTCGGCTCGGCCGGCCTGTTCGGCTTCGTGCACCGCAAGATCGCGGCGCCGTCGGTGCGCGCCGGCCAGGACACGCTCGAAGCGGCCGCCCTCACCAGCGCCGATCTCGTGACGTTGTTGGGTGCCCGGCAACTCGGGCTCGGACGCGGCTTCTCGCTCGCCAATCCGTTGGACAGCGCCGTGGTCCTGGACGAAGCCGAACGCACGGTCATCAGCGCCAACACCGATCTCATGAACGCCGCGATCGACCAGATCGCACAGGCGAGCTGGATCGCCAAGGTCGACCTGAACGGCACGCTCGCCAACATCCGCGAGAACGGGCTCAACCTGGGCGGGACGCACTACTCCGACGCGTTCGTGAGGGGCGGGCTGTTCAGTCTCGACGGCGTGCACCCCACCGACCTCGGCCATGCCGTCATCGCGAACGTGATGATCGATGCGGTCAACCAGCGCTTCGGAACGCACATCCCCTACGCTCGCATGGAGGACTACGCCACGCTGACGTCCTCGTCGGCACGTCTGGCGGGCGGCGAGAACGGCCTGCGTGCGGGGGCCAACATCGCGGGACTCGAGAACATGGTCCACATGCTGTCCCAGGGCCGGCAATAGCCCAGGGCGAGCTGGACCGCAGATCCATCGCGAAGGGCCCGGCGCCACTCGGCGCCGGGCCCTTCGTGTCGCCGCTCGTGCACTCCCGCAGGAGCGCAACGCCTCACTTCGCGTCGGTCGACGGCGGTGCGGCCGCCTGGGCGGCCTTGATCATGTTGGCGATGCGCGTGAACCAGCCCGACATCCGGTCGTAATAGCCCGGCGTGTTCTCCACGCCCACGTGTCCGGCTTCCGGCAGCATCCAGCGGTCGATGCGCGACAGGCTGTGACGCACGACTTCCTGCGTGATGGTGGCTGGCCACACCTCATCCTTGCCCGCGATCACCACGTGCAACGGCACCATGAGGTTCGCCACCGAGCTGCCCGGCTCGTCGCCGGTCTCGACCACGAAGCGGTGCCGTTCGGGCGCGCCGGAGACCTGCTGCAGCCCGGTCGTGCGCAGCAGTTCGTTGAGCGTGCGGAACAGTCCCTCGCACGCCACCGCATCGGCATTGGTACGGTCGCGCACCGCCGCGGCGACCGCGACGGCACCACCCACGTCCTGGCCCCAGGCGAACACCGGCCGAGCGCCAGCCTTGGTGCGGGCAAAGCGCAGCGCGCCCTCGCCATCGTTGACCCAGCGCGACGCGAACGCCAGCTGCACCAAAGAGTCCACCGCGCCGGGGCCCGCGGGGCCGAAGTCGCGGTAATCGAACGTCATCACGGAATAGCCGCGGTTCACGAACTCGCCGACCACCGGCAACAGGTCACCCATGCTGCCGCTACCGCGGTCGAACAGCACCAGCACGGGCTGGTTCGGCTTGCCCTCGAACCACCAGCCGGACAGGTCCGCACCGTCGCGCGAGGCCGTGAAGTTCACGGCGGACCACGTGAGCCCGGTGCTCGCCGGCAGGGCCGTGTGCTTGTCGGAGGGTGTCACGGCGCGCGCCGAGGCGGGCACGAGCAGCACGCACAGCACGAGGAACGGGTTCAGTGCCCTCATGCCACACCCAGCCGGGGCCAGAGTTCCTCTCGCACCAGCGCCGGCGGGATCGTCCCGCTGGCGAGGAGGGCCGCATGGAAGTCGTGCAAGTGAAAGCGTGAGCCCAGCTTGTGCTGGGCCTCCGAGCGCAGCTCGAGGATCTGGAGTTTCCCGACCAGGTAGCTCATGGGTTGCGTGGGCGTCATGCAGTAGCGCTTCACCTCGCTCAGCGCCGCCGCCGGCGTGAGCATGACTTCGTCGACCAGGTAGTCCACCGCCTGCTCTGGCGTCATGCGGCCCGAATGCAGTGCGGCGTCGAGCACCACGCGGCAGGCGCGGAACAGCAGGTCGCGGAGCTGGAACAGCCGGGTGAGCGGGTCGGCCGTGAAATAGCCCTGCTCCCACATGAGCTCTTCGCAATACAGCGACCAACCCTCGGCGAACACGTCGCTGTGGACGATGCGCCGCAGCCGCGTGGCGGCCTTGTTGGCGTGCGTGAGCTGCAGGTGGTGGCCCGGGTAGCCCTCGTGCAGCGCGATGATCGGCAGCGCGGGCGAGCAGTGCGCGCCCAACTGCGCGGCCTGGTCTTCCTTGGAGCGCCGGATGTCGATGGGCGTGACGTAGAACACGCCCGCCGGATCGGCATCGAACGGCGCCGGGCTGCGATACACGGCGTACGGCCGCAGCGCGCGCTCGAACACCGGCGTGTCCAGCACCTCGAGCTTGTCGCCGGGCGGCAGCGGCGCGATGCGGCGCTCCTGCACGAAGCGCTTGGCCCGGTCGAGCTCGGCCACGTAGGCCTCGCGCAGCCAGTTGGGCTCGGGAGTACGGCGCTGGCCGTCCGCGATGAGCTCGCGCCACGAACGGGTGCGGTCGTGCCGGCGCGCCTCGTCTTCCAACAGCACCTGCGCATGCGCCACGTGCTCGCGGCCCACGCGCTCCAGTTCGGTGCAGGTGTACGGCACCATGTGCTCGCGCTCGAGCTTGTAGTTCATCCAGCGCTCGCCGATCGCGAACGTGCCCCCGGAGCGCGGCTTCAGGTCGCGCTCCATCCAATCGTGGAAGCGCAGGAACCCCGAACGTGCGCGATTGCCGGCGTGCTCGAGCCGCTCGGCCTCGCCCGGGAACTGGCGCAGCAGCGTGCGCACCACTTCGTCGACGAACGTGGGACCGTGCGCCGCCATCTCGAGGCTCGCGCCCAGCAGCACCGGCGGCACCTGCTGCAGGTTCGGTTTCACGGACTCGAAGTACTCGGGGATCGCCATGAGGCGCGCCACGGCGGCCTCCTTGCGCTCGTCGAGCGGCGCGAACGAGCGCGCCAGCAGCAGGTGCACGGCGTCGAACGCGCGCTCGACGTAGAGCGCGGGGTTCTTCTGCGGCACCTTGATCTCCTCGAGATCGGCGCGCAGCGCGGCGATGCGCGAACGCAGCAGCGCGAAGTCGACGCGCGGCTCGAGTGGCAGCTCTTCCCACGGCACCGCCGCCACCAGGCGCTGGTCGAGGTCCCGCAGCCACGACGCACGGCCTTTCAGCCCGTCGGGAGAATCGTCGGGCATGAGATGGTCGTAGTCGTGGATGCCCGCCTCCGTGGCGGCCACCGGGTGGTGCTTCATGAAGAGTTCGACGAACTCCTCGCTGAGCGCCGTGAAGGTGCGGATCGTCTCGATCATCGGGTCGTGGGCCTTGCTTCCTTGGAGAGAGCGGCGCGTCCGGTGCGCTGGGCATGGCGATGCCCCACTATCATATCGGCTTGGGTGCGCCGGGGCTTGATGGCGGCGGCTCCGCGCGCCGAGCGGCGCGCCAGGGCGGGCCCACCCCGCTGGAGCCGGCCGGTGATCCGGCCGCCGCCAGAAACGGTCCGGGCGGGCCC
>JBEBGT010000084.1:0-10343 GCA_040081365.1 Candidatus Eiseniibacteriota bacterium
ATCGTGTCACGCGCGCCGGCGTCCGGGTGAGCCCGGGCCGCGAGTGAGCGCTCGGCGACACGCCTTGCCAGGCCGCGGGTCCGCAGCCGCCGCCGCCAGCGCGCCCGCGCCTGGCCCAGCGGCTCGCTGCTGTGGGCCACCTCAGCCAGTCGGTCGTGCAGCCGGCGTGCCCCCTGCTCGGCGAGGAGATCGAGCAGTGTGGAACGGCCCTCCGCGAACCACGGCTCTTCCGTCAGATACAGGAACCACGTCGCGAGCCCGGCGTCTGCGAGCGCTGCCTCGAGATCCTCCGTGGGGGGCGCGCCACAAGGGAAGCGGACCGACGTCGACTGCAGGAACACGAACTCGGCTCCTTCGGCGGCGCGGTGTTCCCGTCGTCGTCGTGCTCCCATGGTGGCGAGCACCGAGAGCAAGCGCGCGCGCACCTGCTCCGCACCCTCGTAGGGCGGCTCGAGTGCGAACGCGAGTCGCTCTGCGGCCTCAGGGTCCTGGAGCGAGTTCGCGATCCAATGGCTCAGGTCATCCGCCGGCGGCCGGTCGTCGGGGCCCTGACGTAGTCGGCCTTGCGCGACGTGCGTGAACAGTACGGCCGCCGGGGCCACGGCCAGTCGCTCGTGCATCTGGTCGAGCGTGTAGGTGGGTTCGCCCCAGGGCGAGGTCAAGTGGACGACGGATTCAAGTACGAGACGTGCGGCGCCGCTCATGGTGCGCGCGGCGGGCCGGGATCGTCGAGCGCACGCAGGTACTCGACGAGGAAGTCTCGCGCCAGCTCGCGGCAGCCGAGCCCGAACGCGAGTGCGAGCGCGAGTCCGGCCGAGGCCGCGGCGACGATGCCGAGCGACATGACGAACTGCGCCGCGAATCCGAGCTGGCCGAGCGCGAGCAGGCCTGCGAAGCCGGTGAGGACGATGGTGACGACCTGACCCTGGAGGCGTGCCGCGCGGACATTGGCGGAGTCGAGGAACCGATGCACGGTCGCACCGAGCAGCATGGCGACCAGCGAGCCGACTGCGAACAGCACCGCCGCCGTGATCACGCGCGGCACGATGTCCGCGAGTTGCGCCACCACCGAGGTGGCCAGGTGCACGCCCAATAGTTCGAGTGCGGTGAGCAAGGTGAGACCGAACAGCACCCAGTGCACCCCCCAGCCGGCGAGCTCGGAGGGGCGCGGTCGTGAGGGCCCGTGGCGTCCGAGCAGGCGCGGCAGGGCCTCGTCGAACTTCATCGCCTCAAGGAGCCGGCGCGCCAACCGGCCGAGCAGCGCGGCGAGCAGCCAGCCGAGCAACGTCACGCCGGTGGCCATGAGCAGCGCCAAGCCCCACGGCCGCACGATGACCAGCAACTCGTCCAGGCGGGCGGTCGCGCCGGCCCACGGTGGGGGCTGGAGCAAGATCGCGATGGTCATGCATCACCTCCTCGCAACGGGGGAGCAGGGACCGGAGCAGCCGCATCCGGTTCGGGCCGTGAGTCGTCGGGGCCGGGCGTGCGTAATCCCAGGCCGACCGTGGTGTCGAGCACGTCCAACGTCCAGTCGAAGACGTTGCGCCGCAGCACCGTCTCCCGCAGCGCCGCCATGCGTTCGCGGCGCTCGCTCGCAGGCGCCGAGAGCGCATGGTGGAAGCCGTCGGCCAACGCCTCGCGGTCGTAGGGCGAGACGATCCACGCGCGTTCCAGCTCGCGTGCCGCCCCGGTGAACGGCGACAACACCAGGGCCCCGTCCAGATCGGGCGAGGCCGCGACGTATTCCTTGGCGACCAGGTTCATGCCGTCGTGCAGCGACGTCACCGTGCACAGATCGGCCAGCCGGTACCACGGCACGAGTTCGCGGAAGTCGAGATGGCCCTCGATGAGGTGGACCGTCGGCCCCGCCCGCCTCGGGAAGCGCCGGTTGAGCCACGCCGTGCGCTCCCGCACGGCTTGTTGCACCGCACGGTACTCGGGCAGTTCGATGCGCGACGGCACCGCGATCTGCACGAACACGAAACGCTCGCGCCACTCGGGATACTTCTCGAGCATGCGTTCGAGCGCGTCGAAGCGCTCCGGCAATCCCTTCGTGTAGTCCAGCCGGTCCACGCCGAGCCCGATCGCACATTGCTCCGCGCCCAGTTGAGCGCGCAGGGCGGCGGCCGTTGCGGTGGTGGCGGGATCTTCGGCGAGGGCACCGAGTTCCTCCGCGTCGACACCGATCGCGAACGGCCGCACCCAGGTGCGCCGGCCGCCGCGCTCGACCGCCATGCGCTCGTGATCGACGCGTGCCTCGAGCGTGTCGGCGACCGTGTCGAGGAAGTTGAGCGCGTGGCGGTGGATGTGGAAGCCCAGCACGTCCGCGGCCAGCATCCCCTCCAGTAGTTCGCGCTGCCACGGCAGCACGCGGAATACTTCGGGATTGGGCCATGGGATGTGCCAGAACATCGCGACTTGCAGGTCCGGGCGCGCGGCCTTGATCGTGCGGGCGGCGAGCGCGAGGTGGTAGTCCTGCAGGAACACCAGCGCCGGGCCGCCGGCGGCCTCGGCGAGCACGGCCTCGGCGAAGCGTTCGTTCACCGCCCGGTAGGTGTCCCAGTCGGTGAGCTCGAAGCGCGGGCGCACGTGCACGATGTGGCACAGCGGCCAGAGCGCGCTGTTCGCGAAGCCGGAGTAGTAGCCGGCGTGCTCCTCGGCGCTGAGCCATAGCCGTCTCAGTTGATAGCGCGGCCGCCCCGGAGGACAGCCGACACGGTCCGCGGCATCGACGCTGTCGCGGTCGGCATCGCCGCTGCCTTGCGCGACCCAAACGCCACCCAAGGCCTGCATGACGGCGTCGAGTGCCACCGTGAGGCCGCCCGCGTTCCTCACGGCGTGGATCGTGCCAGCGCCGTGCACGTGGGACCACGGCTCACGATTCGAGGCGACGAGCAGCGCGCGGCCCGCGAGATGCGCGCGCGCCCAATCGGCGAGCGCGGCACGCGAGGTGCGCGGCGGTCCCTCCTGGCGCTGCTGCTCGCGGATGGCGGCCCGGGAGAGTGCAGCGCGCGCACAGTCCAGATGGTTCACGGGACCTCCTGCCTGGTCGGCTCGGCGACTCGCACGGGGGAGGCCCGTGCCGGCGTCGGATGCCGATGGGGGAAGGGTCGCACTTGACAGCCACCCGAGGTTATTGAAAAAATGACTGTGCGGTCAAGTTTGTATGTGCGCGGACTCCCCGCCGCGCTACGGACCGGACGCAGACCGCGGTCCAACGGGTACCGCGGCTGCGGTCTCACCTGGGCGCGAGACCCGGTGTCGCACGGTGCCGCCCGCAGCGGGCCCGCAGCGGGCCCGCTGCGGCGGCATCGGCGCGCCCGAATCTGTCATCCGCAGCCGCGTTCGCGGCGCCGAGGTCCGCTTTGAGTGCTCTCACGATCCCCGTTCTGCCAGCCGGTCGTCGCGAACGGCGCAAGCACGCCACGCGGGCCGACCTCCTGGCGGCGGGCCGCAAGCTGTTCGGCGCCAAGGGGCTCTACGAGTCCCGCATCGAGGACCTGTCGGCCGGAGCCGGGATCGCGAAGGGCACGATCTACGGTTACTTCTCGGGCAAGGATGAGCTGGTGCGTGCCGTGGTCGAGGCCGGGTATCGCGAACTGCAGGACGAGCTGCGTGCCGAGCTATGCTTGGTGCGCGGCCGGCAGGCGCGCATCGGCCGCCTCGTGCGCGTGCATGCGCGCTACTTCGAGCAGCGACGCGACCTGCTGCGAGTACTGCATCAGGCGCGCGGCATGCTCAAGTTCGACCGGGCCGAGTGGCGGCCGCTGCGAAGTTCCCTCGACCGCCACCTCGAGGTGCTCACCGAGCTGTTGGCCGATGGCCGGGCCGCGAGGCTGCCGCGCGCGCTGGCGCGTGAGCAGGCCAGCGCGCTGTTCGGCGCGATGTCCGGGGCCATGTCGGTGCACGTCGCACTTTCGCCGCGACGCGCTGGGCCGCTGCTCGGTCCGTCCGTGGTCGGTGCGCTGGTGGCCCTCGCTCTCAGCTTCGAGCGCCTGCCCCGACCGGAACGGCCCGCATGAGTCGGGGCGCTCACCGGCCCGGCTGTGAGGCGGACACCCATGCGCTCGCAAGGGTTCCTGCGGAGCTGTGGGGCGCGCTCGCGGACTCGGCTCGGCAGCTGCTCATGCTCGACTATGACGGAACGCTGGCCGCCCTCGTGGTGGAGCGTGATCGCGCCATCCCCTGTGCGCGCTCGCTCGAGCTGCTGATGCAGTGCGCCGCCCGGCCGGAGTGTGAGATCGCGATCGTGTCCGGCAGACCGGTCCTCGAGCTCAAGGCGCTGCTGGGGGGTGTGCCATTCGTCCTGATCGGCGAACATGGCTGGGAGTCCGCCGTGGCCGAGCGCGGTGTGCAGCGGCGGCCGCTCCCCGGCCCGGCCGCGGCCGCGCTCACGGAGGCCTTCGTGGCGGCCCGAAGGTGCCTCCCCGTCGATCTGCTGGAACGGAAGCGCACAGCGCTCGTGCTCCACACGCGTGGGCTCCCGGAGGCCGAGCACCTTGCGCTGTGGGAGCGGGCGCGGAGTGCCTGGGCCCCGCACGGCGAGAAGGAGGGGCCGCTCGAACTGCATCCGAGTCACGGCGGGCTCGAGCTGCGCGCACGGGGCCACGACAAGGGCAGTGCCGTCCGCGCGCTGCGCGCCTGCTCGCCGGCTGGGACGCTCGCCGTCTACGTTGGCGATGACGAAACCGACGAGGCCGCGTTCGAGGCCGTGCGTGAAACCGGCTATGGGATTCGCGTCGGCCCGCCGGTCGAGACCGCAGCGACGGGGGCGCTGGCCGATCCCGTCGCACTCGCGGTCTTCCTCGCCGAGTGGGCGCGTATCCGGTCACGGCCGGACCCCGGGGCCTGATTCCCACCGGTGTGCGACGTGCGCTCGCTCACTCCTCGGCGCGCATGCCGAGCTGCGTCATCTTCTTATAGAGGTGACTGCGCTCGAGCCCCAGTCGCGCCGCCGCGCGCGTCATGTGGCCGCCCTCGGCGGCGAGTGCGGCCTCGATGTGGCGGCGCTCGAACTCATGCACGGCGTCGGCCAGGCCCTGCGGCGCCGCGCTCGCTTCGGCCGCGAGTGGCGGCAGCACCGCCGCCACCTGCTCGGCGCCGATGCGCGCGCCGGGGTTCATGATCACGAGACGTTCCACCAGGTTGCGCAGTTCGCGCACGTTGCCGGGGAACGCATAGCGGGCCAGCGCATCGAGCGCGCTGCTGCTGAACAACGGCGTGCGCCGCGCGCTGTCGCGCGCGTGCAGCGCGAGGAAGTGCTCCACGAGTTCCGGGATATCGTCCCGGCGCTCGCGCAACGCGGGGACGCGCAGCGGGATCACGGCCAGGCGGAAGTACAGGTCCTCGCGGAACTCGCCCGCGGCCACGGCGGCGGGCAGGTCGCGGTTCGACGCCGACACCACGCGCACGTCGACCTTGATGCTGCGGCTGCCGCCCACGCGCGTGAGTTCGTTCTCCTGCAGCACGCGCAGCAGCTTGGTCTGTGCACGGGCCGGCAGGTCGGCCACTTCATCCAGCAGCAGCGTGCCGCCGTTGGCCTCCTCGAAGTAACCGCGCCGCGCCTGCGTGGCACCGGTGAAAGCGCCCTTCTCGTGACCGAAGAGCTCGGACTCGAACAGCTCGTCCGGGATCGCCGAGCAGTTGACCGCCACGAACGGCTGGCCGCGCCGCAAGCTCGACTCGTGCAGCGCCCGTGCGACCAGTTCCTTGCCGGTGCCGTTCTCTCCGCTCAGCAGCACGCGGGCGGGTGAGGGGCCGGCGAGCGCGATCTCGGCGAGCAGTTTCTGCAGCGCGGGCGACTGGCCCACGAGCGCGGCCGCCCACGGCGCACGCAGCCGGCGGTTCTCGGACTCCAGCGCCTGCGTGGCGCTGGCGTTCCGGAGCACCACCAGCAGCCGGTCCAGCGACAGCGGCTTCTCGAGGAAGTCCCACGCCCCCAGCTTGGTGGCCTGAACGGCCGTGTCGATGTTCCCGTGCCCACTCATCATGATCACGCGGGTCTGCGGCGCGTCGGTCGTGATGCTGCGCAGCAGCTCGAGTCCGTTCTCGCCCGGGAACCAGACGTCGAGCAACACCAGGTCGTAGGCCTCGCGCAGCTTGTCGCGCGCGGCCGCCACGCTGGCGGCGTCGTCCACCTGGTAGCCCTCGCGCGCCAGCGCGGACTTGAGCGAGCTGCGGATGTTGGCCTCGTCATCGACGATCAGCAGGCTCGGCATGGCTCAGTCCTGCTCCGGTGCGGGCAGACGATCTCGAACGCGGTGCCGCGGCCGGGAGCGGACTCCACGTCGATGCTGCCGCGGTGCTCGGCGATGATCCGCTCCACGATCGTGAGTCCGAGCCCATTGCCGTGCGCCTTGGTGGTGAAGCCTGGCACGAACAGCTGCGCGCGCTGCTCCTCATTGAGCCCCGGCCCGTCGTCGCGCACGCTCAGGCACAGCGCGTCGTCGCGCCGCATGGCGCTCACGCGCACGCGGCCACCCGGTTCGGCGGTGGCATCGAGCCCGTTCTGGATCAGGTTCAGCAGCACCTGACGCAACTGGTCGCGGTCGGCCACCAGCGGCAGCACGGCCGCCGGCGACTCGAACGACAGCCGGCCGGCGCTCACCTCGTGCTCGTACAGCGTGCGCAGTTCGCCCATGAGCTCGCCGAGCACGAAACGCACCGGCCGCGCGGGCGGGAAGCGGCCGAGGTCCGAGAACTCCTGCAGCAGTGTCTTCAGGCGCTGGATCTCCTCGCTCACCGTGCGCACGGCTTCCTCGAGCGTGGCCCCGAAGTCGGCGGGAGGCTGCGATTCGTACGCGCGCTGGAGCCCCTGCACCGAGATCGCGATGGGCGTGAGCGGGTTCTTGATCTCGTGCGCCACCTTGCGAGCCATCTGTCCGTACGCGGCCTGGCGCTCACCGGCGCGCAAGTGGTCGCGATAGCGCTTGAGGTCGGTGCGCATGCGCTCGAGCGCGTCGACCAGTGTCTGCAGCTCGCGCATGCTCTCGAGCGTGAGCGGTTCTTCCCAGTCGCCACGTGCGATGCGCTCGGAGAAGCCCGCGAGCCGAACCACGGGTTGCGCGACCTGATGGGACCACACGATGCCCAGCACGATGGCCAGCACGATGCTCAAGAGCGCCAGCAGCAGCGCCGTGCTGCTCAGCACGCGGATGGCGTCGTCGGCCGCTGCCGTGGAGGCGAGCGCCGTGAGGTGCGCCGCCACGCCGTCGTGCGCGCCAAGGCGCAGGTCGGATTCCCGCGTGAACCACGACTGGCCGTCCAGCTTGGCCACGCCGACCGTGGTGTCCGCCAGGCGCGGCCGCGGGGCGAGCGCGCCGCGCAGCGTGGTGGCCACCACGTTGCCGAGCGGGTCGCGCAGCACCAGCTCGAGCCCGCTCGTGCGCTGCCAGCGCGCCAGGAACAGCGAATCGAGCCGCACGCCGCCGCGCACCACGCCCGCGCGACGGTCCAGGTACGGGATCCCGGCGCGAGTGTCGAGCGCCAGGCCGACCGGGCGCGCGAGCGTGCTCACTTGCAATCCGTCGTCGATCCGCGCCGGCAATGCATCGGCACCCAGTGGCGCCGAAGTGCCCGCGGTGACCGCGGCAGCATCGCCCAGCACGCGGCCCGCCGTGTCGGTGACCACCAGGTAGTCGAGCCCGAGCAGGAAGCGCTGGTCCGCCAGGTACTGGCGCAGCTCAAGCTCGCCATTGCCGGGCACCAGCACCAGCCGCTTGAGCTGCGGATCGCGCGCCAGCAACGCCAGTTGCTGCTCGAGCCGCTCGCCATCGGAGCGCAGTTGGGACTGCACCACGCCGATCGCACGGTCGAGCCGGGCGGCAGCCTGAGCGCGCAGCGTGTGTTGGATGCGCGAACCCAGGAGCAGCATGGCCAGCGACAACGGCAGGATCGCGACGAGCGAGAAGCCCCAGATGAGCCGGGTGCGCAGGGAGTTCATCGTGGCACTCTCGCACATTCGGGCAGGTCCGCGAACGCGCTGGCGCCGATGGCCCGGACACTCGCGCGTGCGCCGGGCGCGCTGACCACCCGACACACGGGCACCAGCACCGGCACGAGCGGGCGTGAGACGCCCGCTGCGGCGGGAGCGGCGTCGTCCAGCCAGCGCAACGTCACGGTGCGCTTCGCACTCGCGCGGTTCACGCGCGCCAGCACGCGCTCGAGCATGGCGGCCGCGGGCAGCGCGGGGTCGACCCGATAGCGCGCCGCCACGGGCGTGCCTGTGGCCGTGTCCAACACGCGCGCATCACCGGCGAACGCCTCGTGTGCGAGCCACGCCAGGTCGGAGGGCGGAAGCGGCAGCGTATCGGCGGCGGCGAACTCGGCCGCCAGCACGCCGTGCGCGCGCTCGCCCGCCAGCACGTTGGCCGCGTGTTCGGGGGCCCGCAGTCGCGCCGGCAACTCGCCGGGCCAGAACACCGCCACGTCGAGCTCTCCGCGTGCGATCGCGATGTCGGCATCGGCGGCATCGGTGAACCAGGTGACGTCGATCGTGTCGGGGGCCACCGGCAGGGTGGGGCCGTTCAGCCGGCGCAGGAGGCGGTCGCCGTGTGCCTCGTAGGTCTCGTGCGCGAACTCGGTGCGCAGTCCCGCGCGGTCGCAGGCGATGAGCGGATGATGCCGGGTCGCCGAGGGCAGTCCCACGCGCAGCCGGGTCATGCGCACGTCGCGCGCCGACTCGCCGCGCACACGGAGCGAGCTCAGGTCCGCGAGTGCGTCGAGCGATCCCGACTCCAGCCGCACCGCAGCCAGTCGCGGCTCGTGCATGGGTTCGATGCGTCCCGTGGCGAGCACCTGGCCGTCGCGCTCGATGCTCACCACGAGCCCCGGAGTGAACAACGTGGTGTCGTCGCTCGCCAGGTAACACCCGCCCGGGTACCGCCACACCACGTGCGCGTCGAGCAGGCGCAACTCGGCAAGCGCGCGGCTGGGGGCGGAACACAGCAGCGCGAGCGCGAGCAGCGTGCACGCGCGGCGCCAGCGCGCGCGTGTGTGCTGCGCGGGCCCCGGTGTGTCACCACCGACACGTTCGCTGCGAGTCATTGCGCGCCTTCGAGTTGGGGTGTGCGTTGAGATGCACCCGAGGGTCCGCTGCCGACAGGACCGTGTCAATCCTGACACGCTCGCCCTTGCCACCGTACCCCGCATGCAACTCAACCGTATGCGCTCCAGCGAGTTATCGGCACGGCACGGCGCTCGCAATAGCACGGATCCGCAGCCCACCGCGGCACACGCCCCGGGCGCTGCGCGGGGGAGTCCGGCAGCTGGCCGGCCCCCGCGGCACCGCGCAGAGCCGGCACACCGGCGCGGAGGCCCTCGAACAGCGAGCCGGAGGAGAAACATCATGAACAAGAAGCTCGGCACGCCTAACGGCTCGAACGACCGGTTCGAGCAGACCCTGCAGCTCGCCAGCGAACGCGGCCGTCAGCGCCAGCGCGCCATGATCGGCGCGTGGGTGGGCGGCACCGCCATCGCCATGGTCGCCACGATCGCGTTGCTCGAGGGCTGCAGCGGCGGCGACTCCACGAAGCTGGCGTCGTCGATCGCCGAGCCGCCCGCGGGTTCGTCACAGCAGGCGGTGGTCGCCTCGAGTGACGGCCTGGCCAGCGGGCAGGGCACGGTGCCCTACGCGCAGCCGGTCGACGATCCCGAGACGTTGAAGTCGGTGCCGCCCGACGTGATCGTGGCCGCCTCGGACACGTTCGTGACGGCGGGCCAGCCGATCGAGGTGAAGGTCGAGGGCACCGAGGACATCACCGAGATGGCGCTGTCGGACGGGCGCGGTGACGCCCTGCCCATGGTGCGCGACTCGAGTGGGCAGGTGTGGCGTGTGAACTACCGGGTGCCGCTGCGGCCCAAGACCGACCGGCTCGGCCTCGCGGTGACCGCGAAGAACGAGTCGAACCGCTGGCGCCGGGTGTGGCTCTTCCTGCAGGTCGACAATGGCAAGCAGCAGGTGGAGACCGAGACGCCGGACGAGATGCCGAGCGAGAAGTAGCACAAGTACCACGACCGACGCGGCAGAAGGCCGGCGGATCGAACGGGGGCGGCGCCAGGGAGGCGCCGCCCTTCGCGCGTTGCTGGCCCCAACGTCCCAGACGCGGCGTACACCCTTCGGCCCGGCGTGTTCCGCGGCCCCCGCCTCGCGGCAACCCGCTCCCAGTGCTAGTTTTCATCTGTTGTCCCGGCGGCTTCCATCGCCCGTGCCGGGACCCTCACCGCACCTATTACAGAGGAGCAACCGCCGTGAGCTCGTTGCCCACTGCTGATTCGTTCATCCCGCGCCACCTGGGCCCCTCCGACGCCGACGTCAAGGCCATGCTGGGCGTGCTCGGCTACCC
>JBEBGT010000570.1:0-2726 GCA_040081365.1 Candidatus Eiseniibacteriota bacterium
GCGCCGGGGTGGACCCACGATGCGCCTTCCACCACCCCTCCGGAGGCTTCCATGTCGCGCATCCGCGTCGCCATCCTCGGCACCTCGTTCGGCCGTCTGGTCCAGGTGCCCGGCTTCCAGCGCCATCCCGGCTTCGAGCTCGTGGCCATCGCCGGGCGCGATGCGGCGAAGACCGAGCGCATCGCGCACGAACTGGGCATCCCGAAGGGTTATGGCGATTGGCGTGAACTGCTCGAGCGCGAGCAGCCGCAGCTCGTGAGCATCGTCACCCCGGTCGACCTGCATCACGACATGATGCTGGCGGCGATCCAGGCCGGCGCGCACGTGCACTGCGAGAAGCCCACGGCGTTGCACCGCTGGCAGGCCATCGCCATGCGTGACGCCGCACTCGCCGCCGGCCGCGTGGCGGGCATCAATCACGAGTTCCGGTTCTTCCCGGCGCGCGCGCACGCGCTGGACCTGGTGAAGCGCGGCGCGATCGGCCGGCCGCGGCGCGCCGAGATCCTCGGGCGCTACCCGATCTGGGCGCGGGCCGACTCGCGCCCGTTCACCTGGCTCGCCGACGCCACGCGCGGCGGCGGCATCCTGGGTGCGCTCGGGTCGCACCACACCGACTGTGTGCGCACGTTCTTCGGTGAGCCCGCGTCGGTGCTCGCCAGCGTGCGCACGGATCAGCCGCGGCGCGGCAACGAGCGAGCCACCGCCGACGACGCGTGCACCATCCACTACGAGTTCGCGGGCGGTGCCAGTGCGCTGATCGACCTGTCGGCTGCCGTGCCGTACCGCTGGGAGCGCTTCGAGGTGCATGGCGAGGAGGCCAGCCTGCGCTGGGACGAGACCGGCTACACGCTGTGGCGCATCGATGCCGGCAAGGACCCGGTCGAGCTGCCCATTCCCGCCGAGCACATGCTCGCGCCGCGCGAGGGCGATCCCGCACTCGTGGCACCGTTCGGCGTCATGGTCGAGCGGCTGCATCGCGCCATCACCACCGGCGAGCCGCTCACGCCCAGCTTCGCGGCCGACGCCGTGCCGGTGCAGTGCGCGCTCGACGCCTGCCGGGCCTCGAGTGTGGCTGGGACGCGTGTGGTGGTGGAGCCGGCGCCCGAGCCCGCGCTGACGCGGGCCTGAACGGCCGCCCCGCCATGACGTTGTGCCTTTCCTGTGAACCCTTCGTCAGGGGTCACGGCTCGGGTGGACCCTCGTAGAACACGGTGGCTATACTGCGCATCGAATGTCCCGGCAGCGCCCGCGTACGGTCCGGAGGTGGCACTTCGACCGACCGGCCGTGTGCATCGCGTTACACCGTGACCCACCGGGCGCAGCAGATCTCGAGCTCGCTCCGACGAGCGTGAGGAGAGCAACGCATGGCGGATTGGGACGTCATCGCCAAACAGCGATTGACCGAGGACTGGAGCACCATCCGGGCGGCCTACCTGCCGCTCAACCAGGCCATGCGCCGCACCATCGAGTTCCTGGACAAGGGTGGTGGCACGTTCGACGAACTGCTGGCCGTCGTGCGCGAGCGCGTCGAGGGCTCGCTGCACAACCTCACCGCACTCACCAACCGTCGCTCGCCCTGGGTGCGGCTCGAGGCCATTCGCAACCTGCGCGTGCTCGCCACGGGCATGCGCGGTGCCGCCTCCGACGACCCGCGCGCGCTGCTGCGCTACTTGTTCTCGCTCAGCGAGTTGCTCGGCAACATCTGGCGCGATGCGCCCACCGAGGCGCGCGTGTCGCAGAACCTGGTGGTCGTGGGCGAGCTCGACTTCTGGTTCGGCTGCGATTGCTGCGCGGTGGGCACGCTCGTGCCGGCCGCCCCGGACGATCCGCCCGACCTCTTGAAGGGCCGCGAGGTCCAGCTGGTGTGGGAGGTCGACGCGCTGTTCGCTTGGACGCTCGACGAGTTCGAGGACTATCTCGCCAGCGAGCGCTATGCGCTGCCGACCACGTCGCGCGTGGCGGCGGTCGAGGATCTCGGCACGCCGGTCATCGATGTGCCCAGCGACGCGCTGCGTCGAGGCAAGGACTGGTTCGGGGGGCAGGGCGGCGGGCTCTATGGCCCGCTCGACCTCAAGTACCTCGAACTGACCTGAGTCTTCACGGCGCCCACGGGGCGTCGCGCAGGAGTCGCCGGGTCCAGCCCCTCGAGTCGCACCCGGGACCGGCGCACGTGGTGGCAGCGAGCACAAGGAGAAGTGCAGTGTTTCGGCAAGCCCAGAGGTCCATCCGGTCCAACCCCGCCGTGCCGGCGGGCGTCCCCGCACCCCGGGGCGAACATCCTCAGGAGGAACCTGTCATGAAGCGTTTGATCACGTTCGTCGCACTGGCTTCGCTCGTCATCGCCGCGGTCGCGTTCGCGAAGGAAGCCGAGAGCAAGAGCGGTCACAACCACAGCAGTGCGAGCACGGGTCCCAAGGCCGGCTCGTGGACGGGTGAGATCCTGGACGCCGGCTGCTACCTGGGCCACGGCGCCATGGGCGAGAAGCACACGGCGTGCGCCGTGAAGTGCGCCGCCAACGGCATGCCGCTCATGCTGCTCACGAAGGACGGCAAGGCCCTGCTGCTCACCCCTCCGCACGAGAACACCGACGCCTACAACAAGGCCAAGGAGATGGCCGGCACGATGGCGACCATCACCGGCAACCTGTCGGAGCGTGGTGGTGTCAAGGGCATCGAGGTCACGGGTATCGCGGCCGTCGCGGCCAAGTAACGGAGCTTTGCACACG
>JBEBGT010000571.1:0-2725 GCA_040081365.1 Candidatus Eiseniibacteriota bacterium
CGTCTTGCGCAGGCTCAGGCTGCCCTTGAACGGCGGCACGCCCGTGAGCGGCGCGCGCTCCGTGTTGGCCACGCCGTACAGCTTGAGGATGGCGTCCGAGCTGGTGATGTCGCCCACCGTGCCGGCGATGCTGGCACGCGCGCGGAAATCGCGCAGGAACAACAGCTCGCCCTCGGCCTCGCCGCCCCACATGCGGGCCTCGGCGATGTTCGCGTACTCGTAGGTCGGCTGGCCCTGTGCTTCGGGCACGGACGGCACCGGCAGCGCATCGATCAGGTTCTCGAACGTCGACAGGAACAGGTTGCCGGACAGCGCGACGGGCCCGTGCCCCCAGCGCAGCCCGAGGTCGTACGAGATGTTCGTCTCCGGCTCGAGATCGGGATTGCCGACCACGAACCCGACGCTCGCCGCGCCATCGAAGTACAGGTCCTGCGCGTTGGGCTGGCGATAGCCGTTGGCGATGTTGGCGGACACGTGCAGATCGGTGACCGGCTCGTACACCAGGCCGACCGAACCGCTGGCCGCGCTGTTGTCCTGCGTGCGCTCAGTGAACGAGAAGCCCGGCGCCAGCGGGCCCGCCTTGGCCACGTAGTGATAGAACGTGTAGCGCGCGCCCGTGCTGAGCGTCCACTTGGGGTTCAGGTACCAGTCGTTCTGGAAGTACGCACCGTAGTTGTCGAACTGGCCGTCCGGCACCGACTGCGTCAAGCGCAGCGCCGTGGCGCCCGCGGAGTCCGGGCCCGCCACGCTCGGGAAGTGGTAGGTGCGGCGGCGCACGTTGTCGCCACCGGTGCGGTCGCTGGCGGCATCGACGCCGGCCGTCCAGCGATAGCCCTCGTGGCGCTTGCTGGTGAGCTGGATCTGCCCGCCGATCGTACTGAGATCGAAGAAGCGATCCTGGTCGGTGATCACGAACGACATGTTCGGGCGCGGTGCCACACCGAAGGCCGGCGCGTTGGCGGCATCGAGGTTCTGGGTCGAGAAGAAGTTGCGGCGCTCGCGCTGCCAGTAGGCGCGAATGCGCGTGTTCTCGAGCCACGAGTTGTCGTACTTCTCGTCCAGCGTGACGTGCGCCATGTCGCGGTCGTAGTACGAGAACTGGAAGTCCTGCGACGCGCCCGGCGAGGCGAACGACAGCCCTGGGATGCCGACATCGTTGGCGCGGTAGGCTTGGTAGCCCGAGCGCAGGATGAAGTGCTCGCCCAGGTCGTAGCGGAAGTTCGCGACCGCGTTCCAGTCCTTGTAGGCCGAGTTCGGCACCGTGCCCGTCGGGGACTCGAAGTCGTCCGCCTTGTGGTAGCCGCCCGACACGAGCATGCCGAGCCTGCCCAGGCGCGGGCGCAGCTCGAGCTGCGTGCCCTGCATGTGATCGGCACTCGCATAGTCGTAGGTGGCCGAGCCGGGGATGAGCCGACCGGTCCTCTCGGCCGTGGCCGGGATGTCGCGGGTGATGATGTTGACCGCGCCGCCGATGGCGTCCGAGCCGTACGACACCGACGACGGCCCACGCACGACCTCGACGCGCTCGACCATTCCGGGCGGCACCAGCGACGGGTGCGGACCGTTACCGCGTGCGCTGTTCATGGGCATGCCGTCCACGAGCACCAGCACGCGCTGGCCCGAGAGCCCGCGCAACACCACGCGCTGCTCCCACGGGCTGTCCTTGGAGTTGTCCACGCCCGGAAGCGTCTGCAGCACGTCGCCCAGCACCATGGGCGCCAGTTCGCGCAACTGCGCGCGCGTGACGAACGACAGCGCCTGCGGCGACTCGTAGAAGCGGCGCGGGTAGCGCGCGCCCGTGACGACCGTCTCCTTGAGGAACGTGACCGGCTTGCTGGTGTCGGCGAACGCAGACTCCGCGGCGCTGGCGGCGTGCGGGAGACTCGCGCTCAGCGCGCTCGCCGCAACCAGTGCGATCGCGAGGCGAGTCGAGCGTGGACGGGGCTTCATCGGGTGGTCCTTTCGAACGGGACGCGCATGGAGCGCGGAGGTCGGCCAAGTGCGACCGGAGGACCGTGCGAAGGGCCGCGGGCTCCCGGTCGGTTTTGCGCCACACGGCAGCCGCGTTCGCGGCCGAACGTGAGGGTGAGTCTTCGGAACACACTCTAGGGAGCCGGGTGGTGGTGCGTCACTCCGTACAATTACTGAAAATCAGTCGGGCCGTAACTCGCTGTGCCGCTGAACACTGACAGCCTTCGGCGAGGTCGGGCCAGCGACCGCCCGGCTCGCCTGGGCGAGCCCGACTCGACGTGCCGGACGGGAGGCCCGCCGCGCATGAGCGCGGCCGCGGGTCCGAATGCCGCTCAGTCGTCCGAGCCGGGTTTCCGCCGCGCCAGCTTCTTCTTGGAGTCGATCGCCTTGCTCTCCAGCCGGCGCGTCTTCGCGGCCTTGCCCGGCTTGGTGGCGATGCGCGGCTTGGGTTTGCGCTTCCGGGCCTCCAGCACCATCCAGATGCGCTCGAGCGCCAGCTCGCGGTTGCGCAACTGCGAGCGATGCTCCGTGCCCACACGCACGATCCCGCTCGGCCGGTGCGTCATGCGCACGGCCGACTCGGTCTTGTTGCGATGCTGCCCGCCCGGCCCCGAGGCACGATAGGTCTCGACGTCGCAGTCGGCGAGCAGCTTCTTCAAGTGATCCGGGAGCGCCATGCGCGGCAGCGTACGACACGCGCGCGCTGGCGTGCGAGCGGCACCCGGTCGCTTGCGCGGCGGGCCGCCACCCGATC
>JBEBGT010000572.1:0-2723 GCA_040081365.1 Candidatus Eiseniibacteriota bacterium
CGCTGCCGGCAGCACTCGCCACCGTGGGTGTGACGTTCGAGAACGTGAAGGACAGCCGGCGCGAACTGGCGAACGCCGCCGCCTACCTGGAACTGCACATCGAGCAGGGCCCGGTGCTGCTCGACATGGACCTGCCGCTCGGTGTGGTGCTGGGCACGTTCGGGGTGGAACGCCACGCCATCCACTTCCACGGCCAGGCCGCACACTCGGGCAGCACGCCCATGAACCGCCGCCGCGACGCGTTCCTGGCCGCGGCGCGCATGAGCCCCGAGACCTACGCCATCACGCAGCGCCACGGCGGCGTGGGCACCATCGGGTCGTGCACGACCAAGCCCGGCATCGTCACCAGCGTGGTCGAGGATTGCCGCATCACGCTCGACCAGCGCAACCTGGATGCCGCGGAACTGGCCGCCTCGCTCGCCGAGGCGCGAGCGGCCAGCGAGCGCTTTGCCCAGGACGGCAACGTCGACGTCCGCTGGGAGCGGCTGTGGAGCATCGAGCCGGTGCTGTTCGACCCGCGGCTCCTGCAGTTCTGCGAGGAGTCCATCGTCGAGACCTGCGGCAAGGTGCACCGTCTGCCCTCGGGGCCGCTGCACGATGCGGCCGAGGTCGCGCGCGCCGGTGTGCCCACGGTGATGATGTTCGTGCAGAGCCTGCACGGCATCAGCCACAACAAGATCGAGGACACCAAGGAAGAGCATCTGGAGCTGTGCGTGCGCGCGTTCGACCAACTGGCCGAGAAGACGATCCGCGCGTTCGCCTGAGCGGGGCGGACCCGGTCCTGGTCCGCGGACCAAGAGGCGTGGGCCGAAGTCCGCAAGCACTGGAAGCATCCGGTTTCGCCGGGTGAAACTTCGTCCACCAGGCCGGTGCCCGATGGGTGGCCCCAGGCCGCGGCCCCGGCTCGGAGCCCGACTGGCACTCCCGGTGGCCGATTCTCGTCCTCACCGGATCGTTCACGTGATACGATTCTGGTGTCGCGTCTCTCTCCCTTGACTCTCGCTCCCCAGCGAACCCCACACAGCATGGCCGACGGCCGTGTCCCGCGGAGCCACGCCCCATGAGCCTCCGACTCGGTGATCTCGCCCCCGACTTCGAAGCACAGACCACGCAGGGCCCCATCCGCTTCCACGAGTGGCTGGCGGGCCAGTGGTGCGTGTTGTTCTCGCATCCCGGGGACTTCACGCCGGTGTGCACGACCGAGATCGGTTCGATCTCGCGCTTGAAGGGCGAGTTCGACCGCCGCGGCGTCAAGGTGCTGGGCCTGAGCATCGACTCGCTCGGCAAGCACACCGACTGGATGCACGACATCGAGGCGTCGCAGGGCATCTGCATCCGCATCCCGCTCATCGCCGATCCCGGCCGCCGCATCGCGGCGCTCTATGACATGGTGCATCCGAACGCCGCCGAGTCCACCACGGTGCGCACCTTGTTCATCATCGATGCCGACAAGAAGGTGCGACTCACCACCAGCTATCCGCCCAGCGTGGGGCGCAACTTCGAGGAAGTGCTGCGCGCCATCGATGCGCTCAAGCTCACTTCCGAGCACAGCGTGCTGACGCCGGCCAACTGGGAGCGTGGCGATGAGGTGATCATCGCGCCAGCGCTCAGTGACGAAGCGGCCAACTCCAGATTCGCGGCCGGCTTCCGCGCCGAGCTGCCGTACCTGCGCTACACGAAGGACCCGTCCCTACGCGTGAAGAGCTGAAGGCTCCGCGCAGGTCGCGGGCGGGTGCTATGCGCGTGCCCGCTTGCGGGCCTCGGCCAGGTAGCCGGGGCGCAGGTCCAGCAACACCGCGAGCTTCTGGGTGAGGTAGTCCTCGTGCTCCGACAGCCGGCCGTCCGCGTCCACGACGCGCCACAGCAGCTCGGATAGCAACAGCCGCTGGCCCTCGTCGTAGTGGCGCGTCACCACGCTCGTGAGCTGGAACAGGTCGGTGGCCTGCGCCCGTTCGCGATCCGCCGCCTCGATCAGCTCGCGCGCGGCATCGGGGCCGTCCGCGAAGTGCCGGGCCACGATGTGCTCGATGCGCGTGCGCTCCTCGGGCGAGAACTCGTCGTCGGCATGAGCCATCTCCAGCAGCAGGGCGCAGGCCGCCACCTTGAGGGCGCGATTCGGGTCGGCGTGGATCGCGGCGGGTGCCGCGGCATGCGGCGCGAACAGGGAGCGGAGGCGATCGAGCATGCCCCGACCTTAGCGCCGCGCCCGGGCCGCGGCAATCGCAGGGCGGAGCCCCTGCCCGGCGCGCCACGCATCAGACCCGCCCGTTCCATTCGCGCGAATGGTGCGCTCACCTGCCGCGTCAGCGGAATCCGGGCGTCCATTCGACTATAGTGCGCGGCGAACCCCCCGCGTCCGAACCCATCCCCGGAGGCTGTCCCGATGAAGAAGCCGATCGCCCTGCTGCTCGCCCTGCTGCTGGTGCCCATGCTCGGGAGGGCCGCGGTCAAGACCGAACTCGTCAGCTACAAGCAGGGCGACACGGTGTGCGAGGGCTGGCTCGCGTACGACGACGCCGTGAAGGGCACGCGCGCTGGCGTGCTGTTGGTGCACGACTGGTACGGCTGCACCGACCACCAGAAGGAGCAGGTCCAGAAGCTCGCCGCGCTCGGCTATGTGGCACTCGCGGCCGACATCTACGGGAAGGGCGTCCGCCCGGCCGATGCCGGCGCGGCCGGCGCGGAGGCCGGCAAGTACTACAAGGACCGCGCACTTCTGCGCT